>CAJKFZ010000062.1 GCA_905199285.1 uncultured Ruminococcus sp. | reverse complement strand
ATGAGAGAAAATCAATACGTTTTCGACTAATTAGTAAAAGTAAGAATATGTGTTCATAGGGGAAGCGTGTACAAGACGAAAATTGAAAACATACAGTTGTATAGTGAGATTTTTAAACGCTGCAACTATCCAATTTTGCCGGAAAGATGTGCTTAGAACCTGTGAACACAAGTTATAAAAAATAAAGGAGTGTAATATATGATAAAAAACATTTTGAAATTTGTTTCACTTACTCTTGCAGCAGCTATGAGTTTCAGCTGTTTTAAAACCGACATATTTGCCGTGAATGAACCTGTTCCCGAATATGAAGTTGATTTCAGCCGTGAAGACGACTATATAGATTTCGAACCAAATTATGCAATGGCTGCTTTCAGCGCTGAAGCAGAAGAAACAGAACTCCATTACTCAGACATTCCGGTAACAATGTTTCAGGTAGGCAACCTTTCTCCTCAGACCGTCACCGATATTGACTACACCGATTGGTGGTACAGCGAATGGGACGACTGCCGTTATGTTTTTCTTCCTGCAACTGCCGACAGAAGCGATCTTGTTATAACATATCAGACCGAAAACGGAGAGCTTACTCTGAATGGAAACAAGATTATCTCCGGAGCGTCAACCGCTCTTCTGGGCGAAACTGACGAATTTGATATAAAAGTCGGCAATACCGACTGCGGAAAATTAAAAGTGATGCAATCTAATCTGGGATGCATTTATCTTTCAACCTCAACCGGAGGACTCGACGCTCTCGATAACAACAGGTGGCTGAACGAAACAGGCTCGGCTCTGATGCTTGATGCGGACGGAGCTGTTGAATTTTCCGGCGAACTTAAAAAGATAAAAGCCCACGGAAATTCCTCATGGGATTACAGCAAAAAGAAATCCTACAATATAAATCTTTCTAAGAAAGAAAATCTTTACGGTATGGGCAAAGCTAAAAAATGGGCTCTTTTATCCAATTATCTTGATCATTCTATGCTGCGTAACAAAGTAACGCTTGAAATGAGCCGTGCCGGAGGTATGGAATGTGTAATGGATTCGGTTTTCGTCGATCTTTATGCCGATGGTTCTTACCGTGGAACATATCAGCTCAGCGAACGTGTTCAGGTTCAGAAACAGCGTGTCAATATCCGTGATCTTGAAGAAGAAACCGAAGAGCTAAATGATAAGGAGCTTGATGAGTATACTCCCGTTGTTGTCGGAGTTCCTGAAAATACGCCCGATCAATATGTGGTAAACAGCTATAAATATTACGATATTCCGAATAATCCCAAAGATATAACGGGTGGTTATCTTCTTCAGTTTCAGATATGTACCAGATACAGCTACAAAGCGCAAAGCGGATTTATTACTTCAAGGGGACAGGCTGTCGAAATAGACGGACCTGAATATGCAAGCAAAGAACAGGTTCTTTACATCCGCAATTTCGTTCAGGAAATGGAAGACGCTATTTATTCTGAAACAGGTTACAACTCGAAGGGAAAGCATTACAGTGAGTATATAGATGTTGATTCTCTCATAACCGCATATCTGGTTCAGGAAATTTCCATGAATATTGACGCAACTCAGACCAGCTTCTATTTCTATAAGGATTCCGATTTAACAGGCGACGGAAAAATTCATTTTGGTCCTGCATGGGATTTCGACCTTGCTTACGGAACTTTTTCAACTATAAGACAAAATTCTGACGGCGATATATGTCATTCTTTTGATACCAAATCACTGTTTGTTACCTGTTTTCCCATAAACGGCTATGAATGGAAAGCGGAAGAACAACCGTCTATAGCCGGAATAAGCTGGATAGGCACACTTTACAAAAAAGATGACTTCGCCAAGCGTGCGGCTGAAATATATTTTGAACGCTTTGAACCTTATATTACCGAACTTACCTCAATATCCAATGATGGCGGCGCTCTTATCACTCAAATGGCAGAACAAATAAAGCCATCAGCAGAGATGAACAATGCTCGCTGGCACACATACGGCGGAAGTAAATACTGCGTTTTCGGCTCTTCAAGCGGAAAAGATTACATGGAATCAGTCGATATTATGAGACGCTATTTATTTGACAGAAAAAATGGTCTTAACGCAATCTGGGAAGAATACAAAAAAATTGAAGGCGATGTTAATTCCGACGGTGAATTCAGCGTTGCAGATATAGTGATACTTCAGCGTTTTCTGCTCGGTGAAGCAGAACTGGTAGACTGGCAGGCAGGCGATATCTGTAAAGACGGAGTTATAGACTCTTTCGACCTTGCCGCTATGCGAAAACTTATTATCCAAAATTAAGAACTTTATATGGATTTTCTGTAAACCATTCCAATAAATCAATGTATCTCGTCTATAGATTTTAGCTATAAAGCACAAACACGTCCCATTCAAAACTATTGGGACGTGAAATTTTTTTCCGTTTTCAAGGAATTACATGAGAGTTTTTGTACTTTTGTCCGACTAATTTTATATAAGTTACAAATTTTATTTGCTATTTGAAGAATTATATGTTATAATATATTAAATGCGATCTCAAATGTGCTTCGCTATTTAATTTAAAGGAGATTTTTATGAAAAAAGTTATAATTATTGGCGCAGGACCTGCCGGTCTTACTGCCGCTTACGAACTTCTTAAAGATAATTCAGGAGAATATGAAGTTACTATCCTCGAAGAAACTGACGCTATTGGCGGTATTTCCAAAACCGTAAATTATAAAGGCAACCGTATGGATATGGGCGGTCATCGCTTTTTCTCAAAAATTCCGGAGGTAAACCGCTGGTGGAACGATATGCTTCCTATGCAGGGATCTCCGTCTTACGACGATATCCTACTCAAGCGCAGCACAAGACTTGAAAAGGGCGGTCCTGATCCTGAAAAGGAAAACCGTGCTATGCTTACAAGACACAGAATCTCACGAATTCTCTTCAACGATAAATTCTACGATTATCCGGTTTCACTCAAGCCGGAAACTATCAAGAATTTTGGCTTCTTTACAACTATGAAAGTCGGATTCAGCTATCTCGGAGCTGTAATTCATAAAAGACCTGAAAACAACCTTGAAAACTTCTACATCAACTGTTTTGGAAAACAGCTCTATTCAATGTTCTTTGAATACTACACAGAAAATCTCTGGGGCAGACATCCAAGCGAAATAGACGCTTCATGGGGAGCACAGCGTACTAAAGGTCTTTCTATCACAGGCATCATCAAGGATTTCTTCGGCAAGGTATTCAAAGTAAAGAACCGTAAGGTAAACACTTCTCTTATCGAGGAATTCAAATATCCGAAGCTCGGTCCCGGACAGCTCTGGGAGGTAACTGCGGACGAGATAAAAAAACTCGGCGGAACGATCATCATGAATGCCGGAGTTAAAAAGCTCCACAAAAACGAAAGCAATATCCTTACCGGCGTTACTTATATCAAGGACGGTCAGGAGATCCAGCTCAGCGGCGATTATATCATCTCCTCCATGCCTGTAAAGGATCTTGTTGCAGGAATGAACGACGTTCCTGCTGAACCGGCAAGAATCGCTTCCGGACTTCCGTACCGTGATTACATGACGCTCGGAGTTCTCGTTCCAAAGCTCAATCTTCAGAATAAGACAAGCTTTAAAACAGTCGGCAATATTGTTCCCGACTGCTGGGTTTACGTTCAGGACAGACGTGTTAAAATGGGACGTTTCCAGATCTACAACAACTGGTCACCTTATATGGTAAAGGATCTGAAGAATACCGTTTGGGTAGGTCTTGAATATTTCGTAAACGAGGGCGATAAGTTCTGGAATATGACAGAGAAACAGTTCTCCGATTTCTGTGTTAAGGAAATGATAAAGCTCGGTCTCATCAACAATGCCAACGAGGTTATCGACACCCACATGGAAAAGGTAAAGAAGGCTTATCCGGCTTATTTCGATACCTACGACGAGATAGATACGCTTGTTAAATACCTCAGCTCTATTGACAATCTCTACTGCGTCGGACGTAACGGTCAGCACCGCTATAACAATATCGACCACTCTATGGTAACTTCTTTTGAAGCCGTTAAAAATATCAAGAGCGGCAAGAAAGATAAGTCCAACATCTGGAATGTTAACACCGAAAAAGAATATCACGAGGAGAAGAAATAATGGCTAATTCTCAGCTTCAGGAAGTAAAGGATATTCTTCGTGAGAAAAAATTCGGCAGACTTTTTTCAGGCGATACAGAGAATACGTTCATCCAGTTTTTCCGCTACCTTTTCGTAGGCGGACTGGCAACCGTAGTTGACTGGGCAGTTTCTTATATACTGTTTCGCTTTGTTTTCGGAGAAAACCTTGCGGAACTTGCCAACTCGCTGTCATTCGTTGCCGGACTTGCAGTTAATTACATTTTAAGTACATTCTGGATATTCAAAAATTCCAAAGTTAAATCAAAGCTTGTGGAATTTCTCGGATTTGCAGCGATAGGTCTTGTAGGACTTCTTATGACCATCGGCATAACGGCGCTTTTCAGAATATGGCTCGAAGACGTTACGAATCTTTACCAAATCATAGCAAAAATTGTTTCAACGGCAGTCGCTTTCTTCTGGAACTTCTTTGCAAGAAAGATACTGCTCTTCTCTAAAAAAGAAAACTAGGAAATCACTGAATAAATCACGCCTGACGGCTCAGCACGCATTTTGCTTGCAGATTTTCCGTCATCTTGCACAGAAATTCCTTGAAATGCGCCAGCATTCCTGCGTCATTTCTATACAATCTGACAAAAAATCTGACTGCGCAATCTGCGCACTGGATTTAATCAGTGATCCCCTAAAATCTAAAAAGCACCTCACAATTCACTGTGAGGTGTTATCATAGAAAGGAGTACACCATGTCTGATTCATCCACTATTCAAGCTTCAGAAAACGAACTGCCGAATAAGAAGCAAAAAATTCCGAAAAAAGAACCTCAGAATACTGCGCCAACTGAAAAAAAGGAAAATCCCCTGCTCCGTTTCGGCAGATGCATTATCAAAAATAAAGATAAAATAATCACGGTTATTTCATATATCCTGCCAATTTTAATTTTTCTCGGTGTTATAGCCAGTGTAGTTTATTACATTACGGTAGGTTTCAAATCCGAATTCCATGCCGACTGCACCGATACTATTATGTGGGCAAACGCTTCTCATGAAAGCGGTCATGTTTACGATAAGAATTTCAGCTACGCCTGCTTTCTCCCATTTGGCATAAATCTTATTATGCAGCCGCTCATATCTATTTTCGGACTTTCACTTAAAGCTCATATTATCGGTATGCTCGGCTATCTGATTCTTCTTGTTGTTTTCTTCTGCCTTATGCTGAAAGAAATGCACTGGAATATAAGAAGCATCTGTTTCGCCGGTTCGGTTATGCTTGCTGTCACAGTTTCTTCGCAAAAGCTTCGTGAGATTTTCTGGCAGCATACAATTTATTATTCTCTCGGACTCCTTTTTATAGTTATCGGACTATACCTTTATTTCCGGCTTTTGAACCTTTCAAATAAGAGACAAAGTCTCGACCCAAAGGATAAAAAATCCCAAAGATTATTTCTCCATTTCCTCATAACGTTCGTATGCCTTGCCGTGTTCATCATGTTCACTGCAACCGACGGTATATCCGCACTTTCAATATTTGCAATACCATTCATAGCAGCTATTTTCGCAGAAGCCTTTGCGAATGACTCAAACAAAATTTTCAGTTTGAAAACCCTTAAAACATTCGCCTCAGCAGCCATTTTCGGAGTTATGATACTCTTAGGAATAAAGCTTAACGAACGCTGGGTTGGCGATATGATTGCAGGTTATCAGGAGGCATATTCCGCTTATTCAGGTATGAGTACATGGATAGAGCATATTCAGAATCTACCGCTCGCATGGATGAGACTTTTCGGAGTTGAGGATATGTCCGGGCAACCTCTTTTTGAAAAGAAGAGCATTTTAAATCTTCTCCGCATTGCCGCTTCGATCATACTTGCTGTAATGCCGATTATCGCAACCTGCTATTTTTCCAAAATCAAAAAAGCCAAAGGTTCTCAGTCACTTCGTATCTGGATATGGATTCACTGGGCGTCATCAGCGATAGTTCTTGTCGGATATATCTGCGGCCTCCTCTCCACTGCCGACTGGAGACTTACTCCCGTTATCGGAACATCTCTGATGCTCTCAATTATATTTGTACACTACATAGCCGTAAGCAAAATTTCATCAGGAAGGATAATAGCTCTTATTTCAATTCCTGTAATAATTGTTGCCATTCTTAATATTCAAGGACTTATCAATCTTTCCAAAAAAGATTATAAGAAAGAAAACTATCTTTTCAGTCTTACCGAACTTATCGAAGACGCCGGACTTTCATACGGCTACGCTTCATTCTGGAACGCTAACGCAATAACCCTTATATCAGATTCAGAAGTAAAGGTTCGTGACGTGAATATCAGCGAATACGGTATTTCCAAGCGTTTATATCAGTCCTCATCGGAGTGGTATAAAGATCAGCCGGAACAGGATGAATACTTCCTGCTTCTGACTTCTTATGAATACAGCACTATTGCAAACGGCCAGAATTCTCTTATCGAAGATGCAACAAGAAATCTTTCCGCTTTCGTAAACAATGTTGAATATTATATTTTAGTTTTTGATCATAATATTGTTTATTGAGCTCACTAATAATATAAAGGACGAACCATAACAGGTTCGTCCTTTTTGGTGAATTTTATAATTTTACACGCTGGAATAAGCATCTGTTAATAAAGTCACATTATCAGCGTGTTTCGCTATTCGCCCTTATTTATCAATACATTCCGCCGGCAGGCATTGCAGGAGCAGCAGGAGCTTCTTCTTTGATGTCAGCAACAAGGCTCTCTGTTGTGAGTACCATTGAAGCAACAGAAGCTGCATTCTGGAGCGCTGAACGTGTAACCTTAGTAGGATCAACGATTCCGGCAGGGATCATATCGCAGTAAACCTCGTTATAAGCGTCAAATCCGTAGCCAACCTTGCGTGAACGGATGATCTTGTCAACGATAACGCTTCCCTCAAGACCTGCATTCTCAGCAATCTGACGTACAGGAGCTTCAAGAGCCTTAAGAATGATCTTAGCGCCGGTCTTTTCATCGCCGTCAAGAGTAGGAACAAGCTTATTTACAGCAGGAATTGCATTGATGAATGCAGTACCGCCGCCTGCTACGATACCCTCTTCAACGGCAGCCTTTGTAGCTGCAAGAGCGTCCTCTATACGGAGCTTCTTCTCTTTCATTTCGATTTCAGTAGCAGCGCCGACCTTGATAACGGCAACTCCGCCTGCAAGCTTAGCAAGTCTTTCCTGAAGCTTTTCACGGTCGAAATCAGATGTTGTTGTCTCGATAGCAGTACGGATCTGGTTTACTCTCGACTTGATAGCGTCCTTATCGCCTGCACCGTCAACGATGATAGTATTCTCCTTCTGGATTACTACCTGCTTAGCCTGACCAAGCTGATCAATAGTTGTTTCTGTAAGCTCAAGACCAAGCTCGCTGGAGATAACCTCACCGCCTGTGAGAACAGCGATATCCTTGAGCATTTCCTTTCTTCTGTCGCCGAATCCAGGAGCCTTAACTGCGGCAACCTTGAATGTTCCTCTGAGGTTGTTAAGGATGATAGTTGTAAGAGCCTCGCCCTCAACGTCCTCTGCAATGATAACAAGCTTTCTGCCCATCTTAACGATCTGCTCGAGAAGCGGGAGGATTTCCTGAATAGAAGAGATCTTCTTGTCTGTAATAAGAACGAAAGCGTCATCGTAAACAGCTTCCATCTTGTCTGTATCTGTAACCATATAAGGAGAGATATAGCCTCTGTCGAACTGCATTCCCTCAACTACTTCGCTGTATGTTTCAGCAGTTTTGCTCTCCTCGATAGTGATAACACCGTCGGAAGTAACCTTTTCCATAGCCTCTGCGATAAGCTTTCCAACGTTTTCATCAGCAGAAGAAACTGTGCCGACTCTTGCGATATCCTCTGTTCCCTCAACAGCCTTCGAATTAGCTATGATAGACTCAACGGCAGTATCAACAGCCTTAGCGATACCCTTTTTCAGAACCATCGGATTTGCTCCGGCAGCAATATTCTTCATACCCTCACGAACAATAGTCTGAGCGAGCAGAGTAGCGGTTGTTGTACCGTCTCCGGCAGCATCGTTAGTCTTTGTAGCAACTTCCTTAACGAGCTGTGCGCCCATATTCTCGAAAGCGTCCTCAAGCTCAATGTCCTTTGCAATAGTAACACCGTCGTTTGTGATAAGGGGAGCGCCAAACTTCTTATCAAGAACAACGTTTCTGCCCTTAGGTCCCATAGTGATTCTTACAGTGTCAGCAAGCTTATCAATACCAGCCTGAAGGGATTTTCTTGCGTCCTCGCCGTATTTAATATCTTTAGCCATAATAAATCAATCTCCTTTAATTATAAAATGTTATGTTCTCCGTCTGAATACACGGAAATAAAGTTATCAATCTTTATGAAGTCAGTCAACAACAGCAAGGATATCTTCCATTTTTACAATGATATACTCCTCGCCCTCAAGCTTAACGTTTGTTCCTGAATACTTGGAAATAAGAACCTTATCGCCCTTATTAACTTCCATTTTAACATCAGCTGTTCCCGGGCCTACTTCAACGACTTCGGCAACCTCAGGCTTTTCCTTAGCTGAACCTGAAAGAATAATTCCGCTTTTTGTTGTTTCCTCTGCCTCAACCATTTTTACGACAACTCTGTCCTGTAAAGGTTTGATAGTCATAATATATACCTCCTAAAAAATAATCAAAACATTTCGGTTTAGCACTCTTATTCTTTGAGTGCTAATTATATTTTACCACCTTTTTTCAATAAATCAAGTATATTCTGCAAACTTTCACAAATTTTGGTATTTTGCACAATTAATTCAACACTTTGTTGATAAATAATCAGCGCATTTTATTGATTTTCTTAGTTATAATATGATTATTTTTCCCCAACATACAAATTTTGTGAATCTTGCGTGAAATCGGCAAAAAAGACTTGCAATTAAATTTTTATTATGATATAATATCTATTGTATTTATTTGAATTGCCGTGATATGCGGCAGATTGGAGATTATTATGACACTGAAAAAACTTATAGCTTCTGCTGCTGCCGCTGTTTCAATGTCGGCAATGGCGATCTTTACTGCAATGTCCGCTTTTGCCGAAGATGCAACCGCTGCTGCAAGTGAGGCATCAAACACTGAACCGAGCGGGGGCGGAAGCCTTCTTATGACATTCTTCCCGCTTATCATCATGTTTGTTCTCCTCTATTTCATTGCTATCAGACCGCAGAAAAAGAGAGACAAGGAAATGAAAGCAATGCAAAGCAGTCTTCAGGTCGGCGATGAAGTCATCACAGGCGGAGGAATTGTCGGAATCGTTGTACGTACAGGCGACGATACAGTCGTTATCGAAACAGGCGGTGAAAGACATAAGCTCAGAATCAAAACATGGGCAATTACTGAAAACGTTACAGCTGCTGAGCGTTATAAGGAAATGAAAGCCGCTGCTGCAAATAAAAAATCCGAAAACGCCGGACTTGCTTCCGCACAGCTCGTTGACGATGACGCTGATGAAAAGAAAAAGTCTAAGAAGAATAAAAAAGAAGAAGAATAATCAAAATAGCCTCCGCATAGAATTGAAAGAACAATTCTTTTTGCGGAGGTTTTCTTATGCGAAGTAACCGTCAGAGCATATGGACAAACAGTCTGCTAAGCTTTATAGCTTCTGCCGCTGTCGGAATATTATCCACACTCATCGTAACAGCATTAATGGCTTTGTTTGCATTCTTATTTATAAGCGACCTGAGAGCGATCCGCTTTATTTCACTGATCCCACTTTTCGCAGGAGCTTTTTCTGGCTCCTTTTTCTGCGGTAAGCACAGACGAAAAAAAGGTCTTATCGAAGGCATTATCTGCGGAGTTTTGCTTTATTTCGCCCTCCTTATATTTGGAATCATCTTTGCCGGAAGCTTTGCAGGATTAAAAAAATTGCTCCTGCTTGTTGTTTCAGGAGCAATCGGCGGTGTTACTGGAGTTAATTCAAAAAGACCGAAAAGTCTTAGAACGTGAATATGGGAATTAATAATTTCCCGAATAATCTTCCATAAGCTTGAACTGAATGTCATAACAAGTGATCTTTCCGCCCTCTTCAACATGAGCGCAATTCGCCAAAACAGTATCCCCAACGCCGTATTGACTGCTTACAGCCTCATAAAACTCATTGTAAGTTCTGACGTGCGTTCCGTTTATCTCAGTTATAAAATCGCCCTCTTCAAGCTTTGTGTTGAAAATATTAGCATCCTCGCTTATGGAATCTATATAAATTCCGGAGAAAGCCTCCGGAAGCTCAAATCCGAGAAGCTCTTCGATACGAAGAACATTTGCCGCAGTTGACATATCAATAAGCTGGATTCCTATTCTGAAGCGTCCGCTGACATAGCCCTGTTTGATAAGCTCTTCTATGATCGGAAGAGCTTCGTTTGTTGTTATCGCAAAGCCAAGACCTTCAAAGCTGCTGCTTACATATTTGGAAGAGGTTATTCCGATAACCTGTCCGTACATATTTACAAGAGCACCTCCGGAATTTCCGGGACTGATATCAGCATTCGTCTGAATACAGTTCATTTCAAATGATGTATCATCGCTTCTAATCTTCCTGTTTATAGCGGAAATAATTCCGTCTGTAACAGTGCTTGAAAGATTAGCCGGATTTCCTATAGCAACAACCTGTTCGCCGACTATTGCGTCGTCAGAATCACCAAAAGTTGCCGGAATAAGATTGGCTCCTTCAACCTTTATAACTGCGATATCAGTTTTAACATCTCTGCCTATTATTTCTGCGTCATACGATTTGCCGTCCAAAGTGTTGACAATGTGAAAACCGTTCTCTTTAAGAACGTGAGCATTTGTTATGATATATCCCTCATCGGAAAAAACGATTCCGGAACCCGTTCCGACAGAATTTCCAAAAGAAGCGTCCGATTCTGAATCATAGGTGTATATCTCAACGATAGAAGGCTTAACAAGTTTAGCGACTCCAGCTATTGTATATTTGCCGTTTTCATCAGGAACAACAGCTTCTATATTGGCATTCTCTGGCTTTGATTCTTTGTAGAACAACACCTTCTTTGTTGCTGCAATTTTTTCGATAGCCTGCTTGCTGTTCATAATATCGCTCACTATTCCAAATCCGGCGAGAGCGGCTGAACCGATGATGAGTATCAGAAACAGAACTATTGCTGCCGTTTCTCCTTTAGTTCTTTTTGCCTTTCGCTTAACGGCACTTTCAGCGTCGCTGCTTAGCTCCTGCTGCTGTTTTTCAAGCTCTTCAAAGCCTATAGGCTCATACATAAAGGCATCGTATCCAACCTTATAATTATGATTCTGAACGCTCTCAGAGGATTCCTGTTCATGCATCGGAGTACCTGCATCTGTTTCCCCTGCATCAGACTTTTCCGGTTCTGTGCTGTTCATAATGATGTCATTTTCTCTATCGTCCATAAAAAATCCTTTCCTGAATTACAAATATAAAGATTTAATGCTCTCTCTTTTTCAAATCCGGAATCTGAAGAATAAATTCCGTATATTCGCCGTAAACGCTTTTAACCACAATATGTCCTTTATGAAGATGAGCTATTTTTCTTGAAATAGAAAGACCAAGACCAAGTCCCGTTGCATCCTTTCCTCTTGAGGAATCCGTTTTATAGAATCTGTCAAAAACCTGCTGAATTTCTGAATCCGTAAGACCTTCGCCGGTATTTCTGACTGCTATTTCATTCATTTTATCATTTTTTTCGATACGGAAAGAAAGTGTTCCTCCTATATCAATGAATTTAACGGCATTTTCAACAAGATTATATATAACCTGCTGAATAAGATCGGCATCAGCAACGGCAACAAGTCGGTTGCTGTCAAGACCTTCAACCTCAAGCTTTTTCGCTTCTATCTTCTTCTCAAACATAAGAACCGTCTGAATAACAAGATCGGTAAGATTAGTTTCGCTGAAATTTGGAGTCATAGTTCCCGATTCAAACTTCGTCATATTAAGCATGGAAGAAATAAGTATTTTCAGTCTTTTTATCTCATTATTGACAAGAATAAGATATTCACTTTGTTTTGATTTCGGAATAGTTCCGTCAATGATTCCCGAAACAAATCCGCCGATAGTGGTCATCGGAGTACGAAGTTCATGCGAAACATTGGCTATAAAGGTTTTTGAAACATCTTCGCTGTTTTCAACATTTGCGGCAAGAACGTTTATATATTCAGTTATCGCCTTAGGAATGCCGTCTATATCAGTGCTAAGCTTTTCCGTGAAATCATTCTTTGCATATCTTTCGCTTATTCTAAGGAAATCATATTCATATGCAGTAAGCTTTTTCATACGCTTTTTAAGCATAACATACGACAAATATATCGCAAGTGCCGCAAAGATCACATAAAAAATGATAATTTTCTGTGTGAATTTATTAATGCTGTCTGTTTTTCCGCAAAAAAGAATATAAATTTTCTCCGCCGATTCATGATTATCATGCCTTAGAACAGCCTTAGTTCCATAAATCAGATATGGTTCATTTTTAGAAAGGGAACTTGAATCCATATCAAGGTAACGCTTTTCCTTACCGTCAACTGCTTTTTTAACGCTTCCCGAAAGCGGCTCATTCTTATCCGAAGGCTTCAATACATTATTATAAGGATTTAATTCATTTAAAAGCTCTTCATCATAATCGGAAGCTGAAAAGATACATTCCCCGTCCTTATCATAAAGATATATTTTCAATCTGTATTCGTTTGAAAAATAGAAGTGAAGCTTCTGAATAGAATTACTTAAAATGTTTCCACTTTTATCGTATTCATCTTC
>CAJKFZ010000061.1 GCA_905199285.1 uncultured Ruminococcus sp. | reverse complement strand
AAGTAATAAATAAGTTAAATATATTATTCTGAATAAAGATGAGTTTTGAGAATAATTATTATATTTTAAGGAGATTTTATATGAATTGGTATGAAAACGCAATAATTTATCACATCTATCCGTTAGGATTTTGCGGTGCGCCTAAGTTCAATGACGGAGGAGAGGTGGTTTACCGTCTTGATAAGGTGCTGGATTGGATTCCTCATCTCAAGGAAATGAACGTTGACGCAGTTTATTTCGGACCTGTTTTTGAGTCTGTTGAACATGGCTACGATACTACAGATTATAAAATGATCGACCGTCGTCTCGGTGATAATAATTCATTCAAAAATATCTGTGATAAGCTTCACGAAAACGGCATCAGAGTTATTCTTGACGGAGTTTTCAATCACGTTGGAAGAAAATTCCCACAGTTTGTTGATATTCAGGAAAAAGGTCAGGGAAGCGGCTACTGCGACTGGTTCCAAAATCTTAATTTCGGCGGTCCTTCACCGTGCGGCGATCCGTTCTGGTATGAGGGCTGGAACGGTCACTATAACCTTGTAAAACTCAATCTCAGAAATGTAGGCGTATGCGATCACCTCATAGACGCTGTAAATTACTGGATAGAGGAATTCAAAATAGACGGTATTCGTTTCGATGCCGCTGATTGCATTGATTTTGATTTCTTCAAGAGAATCAGAAACTTCTGTAAGAGCAAGCGTCCGGACTTCTGGCTTATGGGTGAAATTATCCACGGTGATTATAACCGCTGGGCTAATCCTGAAATGCTCGACAGCGTTACGAACTATGAATGCTACAAGGGACTTTATTCCTCACACAACGACAAAAACTACTTTGAGATCGATTACTCTATAAACCGTCAGTCCGGCGCAAACGGCGGTATTTACAGGGGAATCAACCTTTATAACTTTGTTGATAACCATGATGTAAACCGTCTTGCAAGTACGGTTACAAATCAGGCATACTTGCCGCTTATTTATACTCTTATGTATGCAATGCCCGGTATTCCGTCGATTTATTATGGAAGCGAATATGGTATTCAGGGACGCAAGGAGAACAATTCTGACGATAATCTTCGTCCATGTCTCCACCTTCAGGATATGGGAAGGGAAAATACCGGACTTTACAATCATATTGTTAAGCTCGGTAGAATTTATCGTGCATATCCGGCTCTCCGCACAGGCGGCTATGAGAGAATAATGATAACGAATCAGCAGCTTCTTTTCAAAAAAACTCAGGGCGATCAGACCGTATATGTTGCTCTTAATCTTGGAGATTATGAATTTGATCTCCGTTTTGGAACTCATCTTCCGGCGCTCGTTGACGTTATTGGAGCAAAGCAGATCTTGGTTGAAAACGGAAACGCCTACGTCAAGATGCCTCCTTATTCTGCAATGATAATCGTTTCCGACGATATTGTAAATAATGAAGAGAAAGCAGTTCAGGCTCAGGTTCCGGAGGATAAGGACACAGAAATCGTTATCGGAGCAAAATACCGTCATTTCAAGGGTGGCGAGTACGAAGTTATGGCAGTTGCACGTCACAGCGAAAATAACGAGGAGCTTGTAATTTACAAGTCTCTCAGCGATTCTCAGGTATGGGCAAGACCTAAGTCGATGTTTATCGGCAAAGCAGGGGATGTAAGAAGATTTGTGAAGTTAGATTAAATTATTTTTTAACTGAATAAAACCGAAACAGCCGTTAATAATAGCTATGAGGGGAAAAAATATTCCCAACGGAAATCGCTATTATGATACGGCTGTTTTGTTTCTGCAAAGCGGAACTGCCAAAGGGTTTCCGGACTTTGCAGAGAAAGGTGCTTGATTATGAGCAAGAATAAAAATCAGTTAAACGATAAGAAGAACGGCGGTCTTAACGACAAAAATCCAAATACAGGAGCTCAGGATAAAAATTCCAACAGCTTCGATAACAGAAACTCTGATCGTTCCAACGACTGAGTTTCCTCTGTAAATCAAAAAATGGACTGTACTTAATTGTACAGTCCATTGATTTTATATGAGATAAGAAATTATTCAGCGTCGTCTTCAGAAACTTCTTCGTCGTTCTCCTCTGTTTCAAGAAGAGCACGGATAGAAATGCTGATTCTCTTAGCGTCAGCGTCGATGTCGATGATCTTAACGTCAACTTCATCGCCAACGGAAAGGATGTCCTTAACGTTTTCAACCTTCTTGTCAGCGATCTGAGAAATGTGGATAAGACCGTCGATTCCGTCAATAATTCTTGCGAATGCGCCGAAGCTTGTGATAGAAACGATAGTTGCCTTAACAACATCGCCAACATTGTAGTTAGCCTTGAAGATTTCCCAAGGATTGTCCTCAGCCTTCTTGAAGCCGAGAGAAATTCTGTTTTCGTCACGGTTGAGATCCTTGATGTAAACTTCAAGAGTATCGCCAACTGCAACAACCTCGCTCGGGTGCTTGATTCTCTTCCATGAAAGTTCGGAAATATGAACCATACCGTCGATTCCGCCGAGATCAACGAATGCACCGAAGTTTGTAAGAGACTTAACCTTACCAACATAAACGTCGCCAACGTTAGCGTTATCCCAGAACTTAGCCTGAGCCTCAGCCTTCTTAGCGTTCTGAACAGCCTTGATAGAACCGACAGCTCTCTTCTTGCCTTCAGTAACTTCGATTATCATAAATTCAACCTTCTTCTTGAGAAGCTCGTCAAGCTCTGCTCCTCTTGGAAGACCTGTGTGTGAAGCAGGAATGAAGATTCTTACGCCAAGGTAAGTAAGAGTAACACCCTTATTTACAACGTGCTGAACAGTACCCTCAAGGACTGTTTTCTCCTCGAAAGCCTTAACGATAGTATCGTAGCCAGCCTGCTCGTCAACCTTCTTCTTGGAAAGCTGAGCAGTACCTTCTGCGTCGTTTACCTTGATAACGATAAGCTCGATCTCATCGCCGACCTTAGCAATATCCTCAGGCTTCTTAGCCGGATCGTCTGTAAGATCCTCAAGCTTAACATAGCCTGTGTGCTTTGTACCGAGGTCAACAGTGATCTCTGCGTTATCAACACCTACAACGATGCCCTTGACTTTCTCTCCTGTATGTATTTTTTTGAATGACTGATCGATTGCTTCTGCAAAATCGATATCTTCATCCTGAATTTCTGCGATATTTTCATTGTCTGCCATAGTGGTTTTTACCTCCTTGATTATATAAGCCGGCGTAGACGCTCCGGCGGTAATGCCGATTTTTTCAGCGGCGGGAAGCTTTAAAGACCGAAGCTCGTCCGAATTTTCTATGTGATAAGTTCTGCAATATCGGCTGCAAACCTCGAAAAGCTTAACGGTATTCGAGCTGTGCCGTCCGCCGACAACAAGCATTATGTCCGAGCTTTTGGCAAGTTCAGCCGCATCGGATTGTCTTGTATCGGTAGCGTTGCAGATGGTATCAAATATAACGATGTCGGAATCATTTTTCGGAATCACGTTTAAACACTCATCCCATACTACTATATTATACGTTGTTTGAGCCACAATTGCAAGCTTTTTTTCTAAATTTTTGTATTTTTTTTCAAAAAAGTCTTTTAGCTCAAAATTGTCCTTGAATACGAGGCAATTTTCGTCACAATGACCAACGATTCCTTGAACTTCTGGGTGGAAAGCGTCTCCGGCAATAAGAATGAAGTAGCCTTCAGCTGATTTTTCAGCAACGATTTTGTGTATTCTTGAAACGAACGGACAAGTTGCGTCAAGCATTCTGTTGCCTTTTGCTGCGATCTGATCATAAACATCTCTTCCGACTCCATGAGAACGTATAACAACAGTTTCATCATCTGAAAGTTCGTCAACGCTGCTGATAATTCTTGCACCTTTTGCCTGCATATCGTTTACAACGTCCTGATTATGGATTATCGGACCGAGGGTTGCAACTTTTGTGTTTTTTTCAAGCTCACCGTAAACCATTTTAACGGCTCGGTCAACTCCGAAGCAGAATCCGGCAGAATCCGCAACAGTAACCTTATTCATTATCAGTTACACCCCCTGAAGCCTGATCGGCAGAACTTTCCAGTTTAGGCTCGCCCTCAACAAGACGCTTGATTTCCTCCATATAGCGGTTTTTAAGCTTAACAAGCTGCCTTGGATTGGGCGCATCGCAGATCTCTGCGTAATCCTCCGGCATTATGGGTTCGCCGAATTCAACAGTGAGCTTTGTGCGGAAACGGAGTTTTTCTCCGTAAACGATGCCTACGGGAATAATGGGCTTTCCTGATCTTGCAGCAATAAGAGCTGCGCCGGTATGTCCTTTGCCGACTTTTCCGTCCTTGGAGCGTGTTCCCTCCGGAAAGATCATAAGACTTTTTCCGCTGTTAAGCTTCTCGACAGCAGTATCAATAGTGGATGTATCGCCCTTGCCCCGTGAGACCGGAAACGCTCCGAGAGAGCGGATAAGCCATGCGAAAAGCTTGTTTCTGAAAAGCTCCTCTTTAGCCATGAAAGCGTATTTACCTTTAGCTCCTGCGCCGAGAAGAGGCGGATCAGCATAGCTTCTGTGATTGGAAGCGTAGATAACGGTAGTATTTTTTGGGATATTTTTTCGTCCGACATAGTGCAGATTATAGGCGATATGCATATAGATCCAAACCAGTACCTTACAGATGTAATACATTATGCATCTCTCCCGATTTTTTCGTTGATTATCCTGATTATTTCATCGGCAGATTCCTCAAGATTAAGCTTGGTCGTATCGACGAGGACTGCGTCATCTGCCTGTTTCAGCGGAGAAGTTTCACGGTGCATATCCTGATAATCACGCTGGATGATGTCTTTCAGAATATCGTCATAGGGTGGACAATCGGGCTTTTCGGAAAGCTCTTTGAAGCGGCGGTTTGCACGTTCCTCAGCGGAAGCGGTCAGGAAAATCTTTACGTCCGCATCAGGAAGAACGACCGTACCGATATCACGTCCGTCCATGATGACGTTATTTTCACGGGCGATTTTTTTCTGCGTTTCAAACAGATAAGCACGAACCGCCGGTATTGCTGAAGTTCTTGAGGTCGCCATAGAAATCTCCGGAGTTCTGATAAAATCGGAAACATCCTTTTCCCCGAGGAAAACCCTCTGTGTTCCGTCGATGAATTTAAGTGAAATATCGGCGCTTTCAAGAGACTTTTCAATTTCTTCGTCGGGAATATTATTTTCGGTTATAAACAAAGCGGCAGTGCGGTAAAGCGCTCCTGTGTCGACATAAATGTAGCCGAGCTTTGATGAAACCATTTTTGCGATAGTACTTTTTCCTGCACCGGCAGGTCCGTCGATTGCAATATTTACTGAACTCATATTTTTTACTCCTTTACATATATAAAGCTGCTGAATAAGCTGTGGAAAAGGCTATTTGCAGGTTAAAACCGCCTGTGTAAGCGTCGGTATCGATAACTTCGCCGGCGAAAAACAATCCGGGAACGAGCTTCGATTCCATAGTTCTGGGATTTATTTCCTTAACGGAAACTCCTCCGCTCGTAATAATAGCCTCGTCTATTGGTCTGAAACCGGAAATGCGGACGGGAAAACTTTTGATAAGCTCGCCGAATTTGTGACGCTGCTCCTTAGTTATACTGTTTATCTTCATTTCCGGAGCTATTCCCGAAAGCTTTACAGCAACAGGGATAAGCTTTGCCGGAAGAAGCTTTCTTATGCCTTTAGTGAAATCACGATTGAGATTTTCCGCAAAATCACGCTGGATACGAGCATCGAGCTGTTCCGGTGAAAGAGCCGGCTTCAGGTCGATTTCGAGATGATAACGGTTGGGTATCATGTCACGGATATGTGAGCTTGCACTAAGGACAAGCGGACCAGAAACTCCGAAATGGGTAAATAGCATCTCGCCAAGCTCGCTGAAAATCAGCTTTTTGCCGTCATAAAGCTTCAGAGTTACATTACGGAGAGAAAGTCCCATCATTTCAGCGCAGTATTTATCCGGCGATTTCAGCGGCACGAGACTCGGTTTAAGCTCTGTTACAGTGTGTCCTACAGATTCCGCAAAAGTATATCCGTCGCCTGTTGAGCCTGTATTGGGATAGGATTTTCCTCCGCAGGCAATAAGAGTTGAAGCGGAACGGAATTCTTCTTTTCCAGCGATAACGCCGCAGCAGATGTTTTCCTCAATGATAAGTGCGGAAACACGCTTGTTAATGATTTTAACCCCAAGGTTTTTCATTTCATAAGCGAGAGCATCGGCGATATCGTCGGCTTTGTCACTTACGGGAAAAACACGGTTTCCACGTTCGGTTTTCAGCGGAACGCCAAGTTCCTCAAAAAAATTCATAACGTCAGCGGAGTCAAATCCTGCAAAAGAGCTGTATAGAAAGCGTGAATTTACAGGGATATTATTGAGATGAACCTCGACAGGAGAGTTGTTTGTGACGTTGCATCGTCCTTTTCCTGTTATGCGGAGCTTTCTGCCGAGACGTTCGTTTTTTTCAAAAACGATAACGCTCTTGCCGAGCCTTGCAGTCTGAACAGCCGCCATACATCCGGCTGCTCCTCCGCCTATAATAATTACATCAGTCATATTTTTAACTTAAAAGCCTGCGGAGTTTTTCCTCCATAGCCTTTCGCCTTTCGTCAGTGGATTTACGGTCGATGAAGTAAGCGTCGTTTTCAAAAATTACAACATCGCCCTCATTTGATTCAGCCGGAAGCAGTTTACGGTTTATTACCTGCATTCCGGAATCGGTTTCAAGAACGGCTTTATCGCCCTCGAATCTGTCAATAATTATCATATATCGCTACCTTTCTTTTTTGACGGTAATATTTTCGCCGTCTGACACAAATACGATCGTACCGCAAAGATCGGTGCGGTAAATTTTGTCTGTGAATTGTGAAAGTCTTTCAAGAGTCGATTCACACGGATGACCGTAGGAGTTGCCTGCACCGCACGAAATAACGGCATAGTCAGGGGAAATTATATCCATAAAATCCTGCGAACCGGAGGTATCGCTGCCGTGATGACCTGCTTTATAAACGTCAGCATGGCGAAGCGAACCGCTTTCGATCATTTCATCCTCGGCAAGCTTTTCTGCGTCGCCTGTAAGGATAAAGCTTGTTTTGCCGTGCATCAGGAAAATTCCGACAGAATAGTTGTTGACATTGCTGTAGTCATCGCTGCATGGAGCGATGATCTCCGCTTCGGAACTTCCTAAATGGATAACATTTCCTTTTCTCGCATAAGAAAGCGTAATATTCTTTTTATTGCATGAATCAAGGAATTTCTCGAAATACCGTGTTGTCGGAGTATCGCTGGGGTCAAGATGAGGAATCATTACCTTTCCGATATCGAATTCGTCAATTATTTTATACATTCCTCCCATATGATCTGAATGGGGATGAGTTGCAATGACGTAATCGAGTTTTTCAACGTTCATTCCTTCAAGATAGCTGATGACTTTATCTGTTTCGGAGGATTCTCCGCAGTCGATAAGCATAGTTTCTCCTCCGGACTCGATGAAAATTGAATCGCCCTGTCCGACATCTATAAAATGAACGGCGATATCTCCCTCCGCAATTGGAAATCGTTCTTTTTCATTAAAGAAGCGAAAGTAAACGAATCCTGCAATGAGAATTAAGAGAATTAAAATTAATGACGAGACGCCTTGCTGCTGTTTTTTCTTTTTTGATTGCTTTTTGTATTTGCCTGTGAAGTTTTTGACGAATTTTTTCTGTGTCTTGGAGTAGTTTCGGACGTTCTTTTTTCCGGAAACCGGTCTTTTCGTCTGTTTTCTGGCTTGTGCCATGATTTTTCACCGCCTTTTCTGTTTGTTCCGCCGTCGTCAACGAGACATTTCGGTGAAGTGCCGATAAGATCTCTTCTGCCTGCAAGCTTCAGCGCTTCGAGGACTATTTCCTTGTTCTGCGGACGGAAATATTGCAGCAAAGCTCTCTGCATAGCCTTTTCTTTCGGAGTTTTCGGAACATACACTTTTTGCATCGTATAAGGATCAAGCTCCGTGTAGAACATACAAGTCGATATAGTTCCGGGCGTCGGATAAAAATCTTGAACCTGTTCCGGACGTATCTTGTTTTCTTTCAGGAACAGAGCGAGATCTATCGCTTCGTTCAGCGTGCTTCCCGGATGCGAGGACATGAGGTAAGGCACGAGATACTGCTCTTTTCCGATACCCTTGGTGATTTCGTAAAAGCGTTTCTGGAAAGCCTTGTAAGCTTCGATATGAGGTTTTCCCATTTTATCAAGAACGACAGCCGAGCAATGTTCCGGAGCAACTTTAAGCTGTCCGCTGACGTGATATTTTATAAGTTCACGCATAAACTCGTCGTTTTTGTCCTCCATAAGATAATCGTAGCGTATTCCTGAGCGAATGAACACCCTCTTAACTCCCTTGACCTTTCTTATTTTGCGGAGCATGGCCAGATATTCAGTGTGGTCGGCTTTAAGGGCAGGGCAGGGGGTCGGAGCAAGACACTTCTTGCCCATACAAAGACCTTTGCTGAGCTGCTTTTCACACGATGTATGGCGGAAATTAGCCGTCGGACCTCCGACATCGTGAATATATCCCTTGAAATCGGGCATTTTTGTTATGCGTTCGGCTTCTTCGAGAACTGATTTTTCGCTCCGGCAGGTAATTCTTCTTCCTTGATGCAGAGCTATTGAGCAGAAATTGCAGTAGCCGAAGCATCCACGGTTATGAGTGATAGAGAAGCGGACTTCCTCGATTCCGGGAACTCCTCCCATAGCCTCATAAGAAGGATGAACTGCTCTTGTATAGGGCAGACTGTAGATATAATCAAGCTCCTCGGTAGTAAGACTAAGAGACGGAGGATTCTGAACGAGCATCATTTTCCCGTGTCGCTGGATTATAGTTTTTCCGTAAACTTCGTCCTGCCAGTCGTACTGAATTTTAGTTGCCTTGGCATACTCGGTTTTGCTTTCTCTTACCTGTTCAAAAGAAGGACACTGAGCTGCTCCGAGAGGAGTATTGACCGGCTCGGTCATATAGCACGTTCCACGGATATCGTGGATATTGCTGATGTTTTCGCCTGCGGCAAGACGGCTGCAAAGCTCCTGGATCTGATGTTCACCCATGCCGTACATGAGAAGATCAGCTCCGCTGTCGGTAAGAACAGAAGGTCTTACATCGTCGTCCCAGTAATCATAATGAGCAAAACGGCGGAGAGAAGCTTCAAGACCTCCTATAGCGATCGGAACGCTGCCGAAATATTCTCTTATCTTCTGACAGTAGACTATAACGGCACGATCGGGACGTTTTCCCGCTTTTCCGCCAGGAGAATACGCATCATCGGAGCGTTTTCTCTTTGCGGCGGTATAATGAGCGACCATTGAATCAATATTGCCTGAGGTTACGAAGAACGCATATTTAGGCTTGCCGAACCGTCGGAAATCACGGTCGCTGTGCCAATCGGGCTGAGCGATGATACCGATGGTAAATCCCATGGCTTCGATAAGTCTTGTGATAATAGCCGCACCGAAGCTGGGGTGATCGACATAAGCATCTCCGGTTATGTAAATGAAATCGAACTGGTCAATGCCAAGCTCGTCCATTTCCTTTTTTGTAGTAGGGATAAAATTTTTATACAAATTTACGCCTCCTCGCTCTGTTTTCTGAGTCTGCGCTCGTCAAACTGCATTTTAGACATATAGACTTTTCTCGGCTTAGAGCCTTCGCTTGGACCGATAACGCCCATTTCCTCAAGCTCGTCCATAATTCTCGAAGCTCTTGCGTAGCCGAGTTTTAATTTTTTCTGGAGCATTGTTGTGGAAAGCTGACCGTTATTTACAGCAACTTCAATCGCACGTTCAACATAATCTTCGTCCGTTCCGACAGCGGCAGAATCGCTGCCGCCGCCATTGTCACCCTTGGTCTGAGGAACAAAGCTGTCAACGGCTTCTGTTATTGAAGAATCATATTCAGCCTGAACCTGATCCTTGATGAATTTGAGAGTGTCGGTTATATCCTTATTTGATGCGAAACAACCTTGAACTCTCAACGGTTTATTCATACCGATAGGCATATAAAGCATATCTCCGTTTCCGAGAAGCTTGTCTGCTCCTGCCGTGTCAATGATAGTTCTCGAGTCAACCTGCGACATAACGGAAAGAGCGATTCGGCTCGGAATATTTGCCTTGATAAGACCTGTTATAACGTCTGTTGTAGGACGCTGCGTAGCGACAACGAGATGCATTCCGGCAGCACGTCCCATCTGCGCCAGACGGCATATAGAATCTTCAACTTCCTTTCCGGCAACAAGCATCATATCGGCAAGCTCGTCGATGAAAACAACGATCTGGGGCATAGTATCAAGACCGTCCTCTTTAGCGATTACGTTGTAGGATTTAAGATCGTTTGCACCAATTTGCGAGAAAACGGTATAACGTCGCATCATTTCGTTGACCGCCCAGTTCAAAGCACCTGCTGCCTTTTTAGCGTCGATAACAATAGGAATGAGAAGATGCGGTATGCCGTCGAACACCTTGAATTCAACCATTTTCGGGTCGATAAGGATAAGCTTTACTTCATCCGGTTTTGCGTTATAAAGAATGCTCATGATGATAGAACGTGTGCAGACTGATTTACCGGAACCGGTAGTTCCGGCGATAATAACGTGCGGCATTTTGGTTATATCGCCAAGAATGGTGTTGCCGGCGATATCCTTTCCGACTGCGAATGTGAGTTTGCTTTTGGTGTTGTGGAATTCCGGAGTCTGCAAAATTTCACGCAGTGTTACCATATCTTTGTTGGTATTAGGAACTTCGATTCCGACAACTGATTTTCCCGGAACAGGAGCTTCGATTCTTACTCCCATAGCGGCAAGATTCAGCGCAATATCGTCCTCAAGTCCCTTGATTTTCGAGACTTTGACGCCTGCGCCTGGCTGTATTTCGTATCTTGTTATAGAAGGACCTCTGAAAATATCCTTGATCTTTACCTCAACGCCGAAGCTTCTCAGCGTGTTTACGATAACGTCGGCTTTTTCACGCATTTCATCGGCAGCGTCGGCAGCGTTTGAATGTGCAGACGGGAGAGTGAGCAGATCGAGAGGCGGAAGAACGTAAAGAGACTCTTTTTCTGTGTCCTTATTGTTTTCCGTTTCAGTTTGAAGCGTATTTTCAAGATCTTCCGGTTTCTTTTCTGCGGCTTTTGAAATAAGCTTTTCGAGACTGTCATCCTTGTATGTCACGATAGGAGGAGTATTTTCCGGCTGATTTTTAATGATGTTATCCGACGGAAGAGGGATATCTATAGCGAAGTCGCTTGGAGGTGTATTTCCTGAATGAATTTCAGGAAGATCATTCTGCTTCTGCGGCTGCGGAGTTGTTTTTCTTTTATTATTAACAATGTCAATAGCTTCAAGATCAGCGTCGAAATCACGTTTTTCCTTATCGTCATCGTTATCGTCATCTTCAAAAGCGTCCTCGAAATTTCCTCCCATAAGGAGATTTGCAAGGCCTTCAACGCAGTTCCCGAGAAAGCGGAACGGTTTTGTGAGGAGCTTCAGAAAATCTATAAGTCCAAGTCCCGAAAGAAGCATTCCGAAAACGAAAAACATGACTACAGTGATGATCTTTGCGCCTATACTTCCGAAAATTTTCAGAAGAGGTCCTGCAATAAGAATGCTGGCAACGCCTCCTCCTTTAAGGTTTACGCCGTTATTGTAAAGCGACGAAAAATATTTGGTGAAACTGCTTCCGGGGATTTCTCCGACAAAGAAAATTTGCAGGGCAGCGGAGGCGAGAAAGGTCATAGCGATACCCCAGACTGCTCTGCCGGAAACGCTTCGCTGACTTTTTTCCATGCCTATCTGAATGGAAGTGTATATTAGAATGACTGGTACAAAAAAAACTGCCGCACCGAATGTTCCGAGAAGAAGATTATGTATTCCAAGCCATCCGGAAGTACCTTTTATAACCGTCATAAGAGCGACAAGAATACCAACGGCAAAAAGTATTATTGACCAGAACTGATTCTGTTCATTTCTTGGAGCAGAAGTCTGATTGCCTTTGCTTTTCTGACCTTGTTTTTTCTGATTATCAGCTTTAGGATTCGCTGATGCCTTAGTATCTGAGCCGGTTTTTGCCTTTGTTTTTTTCTGGCTTTCTTTTTTTGTTTCTGCCATTTTGTTCCTCCGGTTTTATCTGATTATATGAACCTGTTCCCATAAACGTATGAGAACAGGTTCATATTTTTATAAATATCTTTTTTCTGTATTTTCAATAAGGTCATAGAGACACTCCATGGCGCTGCTAAGACCGCCGAGTTCGTCAATAAGACCTATTTCAACAGCTTTTTCTCCTTCAAGAACGCTTCCCACGTCAAGCACAAGTTCTTCAGTATTCATCATAAGGCGTCGGAAATCGTCTTCTTTGATGTTGCTGTTGCTGAGGACGAAATTTATGATCCTGTCCTGCATTTTGTCAAAGTAGGAAAGAGTCTGCGGAACGCCGAGAACAGTTCCGTTCATTCTTACCGGATGAATGGTCATTGAAGCTGTAGGGACGATGAAAGAGCGTTTTGCGCTTACGGCGAGCGGAACTCCTATAGAGTGTCCGCCTCCCACAACCAGCGAAACCGTTGGCGTTTTCATTCCCGAGATAAGTTCCGCAATGGCGAGACCTGCTTCGACATCTCCTCCCACAGTATTGAGGATTATAAGAAGTCCTTCAACGCTCCTGTCTTGTTCGATTGCGACAAGAGCCGGGATAATATGTTCATATTTGGTAGTTTTATTCTGCTCGGCAAGAACATAATGCCCCTCTATCTGTCCGATCACAGTAAGGCAATGGATTAGATGTTTTGAATTCTGAGAAACAGTCTGACCGAGTTTTTCGGCAAGTTCGGCTTCATCAAGCTTTTCTTCAGCCGGACTTTTGGTATCGTTTTTATCTTTTTCCAATATTAATACACTCCCATAATTTTTTCAGAAAGATTCTGCTGGTTCAAATATTATGTGAAGTAAATGAGAGCATATACATTAATTATAAACAAGTTTTCGTCT
>CAJKFZ010000060.1 GCA_905199285.1 uncultured Ruminococcus sp. | reverse complement strand
AATGTGATTTAACAAGCAGAATACAAAAAACCTTTATTTCTCCGGTTTATCCTTTTTTTGTCTGATATGAGCCGATTTGAGCCTATATTTCGCCTGTTTTCTATCCTTGTCAATCTGGTTTTATAAAAGTTAATAAATATAACGTGTCAAAAATAAATGCGCCGATTTGAGGAGTTTTCCACAATTTCGGCGCATTCTTAATTTTTCATAAAATACTGTTTAATAAGTGTTTAAATAGACTATCTACTGTTTAAAGAATTTTGCAAAAAGCCTATATATCGCAATTTAAGCATTTAAATAGCAAATAGATTTGTTAAATACTGTTTGTAAGAATCAATGAAAATCATTGTCAAAATAGGGTGGGAACCTGGGAACTAAAAACAACTATGGTAGGAACTGGTTCCTACCCTTATTTTTATACATATTGTATATTATAAGTTCTGTTTTTTACTGTTAATAAAGTCTGAAAACTGTTCAAAAACTTGATGTTCAAGTGGCGAGGTTAAGAATTTGTTTCGGTCATACAATTCCTGCATTCGTTTCCCTCGGATTTTGGCGGACGTAATTGAGATATTGCATAAATCCGCTATCTCCTCTGCTGTTTTAATACCAATCCCCCACAAAACACACGCCGGAGCTAAAACACCAATTGCAAAACGCTCGGCATATTCATCTATATCAGATCTGCCGTCAGATTCTGTATGTCCGAGAACTATATGCCCGATTTCGTGCATAATGGTGTATCTCTTCTGCGGAATAGGATCATCACGCACTATAATGTGCAACACTCCATTTTCGTTTATAGTTCTACCACGCTCGTTGGTGTTAAGTATGACAGAATTGTCTTTTCTGACAGTTATTTTCATTGTTGAAGTAATCAGTTTTAAATCAACTGGCAGACTGCAAATTTTGTGCTGGATCAAAAATCTCCAACTGGCATCTCTTGCGTTTTTATAAATCTCATAATGCATAAAAAGCACCTCCGAGAGATATTTTACTCTCTCAGAGGTGCTTTTACTATGTATTAATAATCGGTATCTTCTGGCAATGCTTTAATTTTTTCCATTTCTTCGGCAGTGACTGGCTTTTTGACAAATTTGCCGTCTGTTCTTCTTGCAACCTGAACGCCAACAATTCTTTGTTCCTGCACTATCTCCTCTTTCACTTCTCTTTGCTGCTTTATTTCAAGCCATTCTTCCATTCTACCTATTATTTTTACCTGCTCTCTGTCATTGAAATTCTGGAAGATTTCAAGCAATTCATTTTCGTTTGTAGATAAATTATTTTCTTTACCCATTAAAAGATAGTCAGTAGTTACGCCTAAGTGAAAGGCAAGCTTTATGACTATGTCTGAGTTAGGATTAGCTCCGTTTTTCCATTTGCTGATACTTCCTAATGCGCCACCGCATTCTGTTACTACTGTCGTTATTTTTAAACCTCTTAAATTGCAAATAGCCTTTAAATTATCATAAAACATAAAAATCACCTTTCAAATTTGGTTGAGATGCACAATGCTTCACTTAAGTGCAAAAATATCTCGGAATTTACTCGACTTTTGCGCTTAAGTGAAATATAATATTAATAGTGAATATCTCAGGGCGCAAAAGCCCTATGATAATTGTATCACAAGCATCTTGAAAAGTAAACAGAAAGAAGGAAGTTTTTATGAATGAACTTAAAATATTCCAAAACAGCGAATTCGGCGAACTCGGAGTAATGACAATCGATGGCAAGGAATACTTCCCTGCTATACAATGCGCTCAGATACTCGGTTATTCTAATCCGAGAAAAGCTGTAATTGATCATTGTGAAACTGATGGGGTAACGAAACGTTACGTCCCTACAAGCGGCGGCACACAGGAGGTGAAGTATATCAGTGAGGGAAACCTCTACAGACTTATCGTCCGTTCCAAGCTTCCAGCGGCAAAGAAATTTGAACACTGGGTATTTGATGAGGTGCTTCCTGAAATAAGGAGAACCGGAGGATACGGCAGTGTGAACATTGAGGAAATTATAACAAAAGCTGTGACAGTTGCCGTCAGTGAAACTATCAAGGCAATAACTCCGATATTTGAACGACCTGCTCCGGATATAATTTATGACACATATGAAAGCGACAGACGGTGCAGAGGGAATTGCAGTATCATCAGCAAACTTGAGACTTCTCTCAGAACCGAAATTGATGATATGATACTTTCACAAAAGTATTCCTATGAGGAAATTAAAGATTTCCTAGCAGAACAAGGTATTTCCTGCTCAATTTCATCAGTGCAGAGATACGCTAAACGTTTGTACAGGAGGTGATTTTATGAAAGTAAAAGTAAAAAGGCATAAAAAATCACCTGCTCCTTTGGTTGCAGAACAGGTGATAAGTATTATGGCTAAATCAGAACCTAATCTTTATTCAGCTGTTCAGAAAGCCATTTATGGTAAAGACTTAGCAAAGAAGGGATTGGTAATATGACATTAGGAAACAGAATCCGCAGCCGTCGAGAGGAGCTTGGATTAAATCAGGTCGAGCTTGCGGAAAAATCAAAACTCACGCAGGCTTCAATATCCAGAATCGAAAGCGATAGAATTGCGCCAAAAGCAACGACGCTCATAGCTCTCGCAATCGCTCTTGATCTTGTGCCTAACGCATTTCTCAAGGAAGAAAGGAGGGCAAGCTGATGAAAATCTGTATTACTTTAGATATCGACGTCGAGGAAAGCGGTTACACCGACGAGGATGAACTTAAGGACAACCTCTTAGACTTCACCAGAGACTTGATTATTAACGGCGCAGAAAATGAAGAAGTCGGATGTACATTAATTTCAGTTGGATATTAAAAATAGCCGAAACAGCGGACAAACTCCGCTGTCTGCCGGGGATGGTCTCCCGGCACTGACGATGGCAGACCACAGACAGCAGAAATATCATGACGAGAGCAAACGCAGCAGTCATTGGTATTTCGAGAGCCTGTAAAGCTATAAGCATCTTGAAAAAATGAAAAGAGGTGAAATCATGGATTTCAATTATGAAGCGTCAATATATCTCACGAAGATATCGACAGCAGTGTTGTCACTTAGCAATATGACCGGCTGTGATCTGAAACCGGAAATAGTTCGCAAGATCGTGATCACGATGAAAGAACTGGAGGAATCAACCGCCAACTTCATAATCGAAATGGGAATTTCAGCCGCAGGAGCTAAGGTTTGCAGAGAAACATTCATCCACGCAAACAAGACTGCGATCAGGCACTTAGAAAAAATCCAGCTTCAGGAAGGTTACCGTTTGGAAGACCTACTCGCATCCCTGAAACTGGAAATACAGTCATTAAGAGAAGAACTGAACTTTTCTTAATGCACAAGTTAAGTGTATCACAAATAATTGATTTTGTCAAGAATTTTTTGCCGGGAGTTATCCTGCTCCCGGTGGAAAGGAGGAAAATGTGGATTATTTGACAGTTAAAGGGCTTGCTAAGCTTAAAGTATGCTCTGAAAGATATATAAAGCGCATTATTAAAGAAGGAAAGATTCAGGCAGAGATGCGAATTGATCCGGAGATAAAACAAGAACGCTACATAATCCCTGTACTAACGCTCCCTGAAGAACTTCAAGCAAAATACTACAAACAGAAGCGAACTGAAACAGGCGTCATGCCTGAAACAGTTGAATCTGAGCAGCCTACTAAAGAACCGGGATTGAAATACCGTTCCAAAGATACGAAAAGAACCTTTGACAGCTTTACTGCTGAGGAACGTGAAACAATACGGTTCTGGATCGACCTGCTCAACGAATGGCAGGCAGAACGTTCCAAACGTAAAGACAAAACGGAATTTGACAAAATCTTCGCTGCTCATCAGAAATATCTTAACGCTGATATAAATATCAGTCCGGATATTCTCTATCGGAAATACTCGGCGTATAAAAATGAATGCTACGAGGAACTTATCGACAAACGAGGCGGCTGGAACAAAGGCAAGAGCAAGCTTGCCGACGACAGCGTTATATGGCAGAGTTTCCTTAGCTTGTATTTTGATCAGAGCGAGCCGAAAATCAGCAAATGTTACCGTATGGTTTGTGCATATATAGCGGAAGAATATCCGGAGCTTACAGTGGAAATTCCGTCAGTAGCCTGTTTCAGACGAAAAATCGGAACGCTGTCGTTTGCGATTCTGGAATACTCACATAAGGGCGCAAAGGCAATGCACGATCACTGCGTACCTCACGCAAATCGTCGTAAAGATGCCGTTTATGCAAATGACGTTTGGGTCATGGATAACTATACGATCGACGTTATAATCAAAGAAAGCGAAAATTCCGAAAAAAACAAGCGACTGTATATTACAACTGTACTTGACGTAAAATCGAATGTCCTTGTTGGCTGGAACATCACCGAAAGTCCGGATTCAAATTCAACGCTTGACGCCATGAGATTTGCGATGCTGAGATTCGGCATCCCTAAAACATTGTATTTCGATAACGGTCGTGAGTTTACAACGCTTGATATTGCAGGAGAACAGCGAAGACGAAAAGTTGCAAAAGACAAGAAAGGCGATATTCCGCTTACAATCGTTGAAAAACTCGGAATAGAACTGATTTTTGCAGAAGTAACCAACGCTCAGGCAAAGGTTGTGGAACGCATCCACAGGATCATCAAGGAACAGTACTGTACTGCACAGTACGGCTACTGCGGAGGAAATGTTGTGGAACGTCCTGAAATACTGAAGACAAATATCAAAAACGGCAATATCGAAACAGAGGCAGAGCTTCGTGAAACGTTTGCGGATTTTGCCGACAATATCTATAACGTTCAGCCATACGGCAGCAGTGAAACAAAATATAAGGGAATGACTCTGATCGACGTATGGAACGCTTCAATTGCGGAAACGTCGATCAGAAAAGCGAGTGCTGAAGTCCTCGACCTGCTCATGTTCAGAAATGCCGGATTTCAGAATGTCAAGCGTGACGGCGTGTTTATCATGTATCATGGTGAAAAAATCTGGTATTACGATAAAAAAATCACATGGCAGTATATCGGAGAAAAGGTCTGCGTGAGATATGATCGGAACGATCCTTCCAACGTCAGAATTTACGATACAGAAGACAGATATCTTTTCAGCTGGGAATGCGCAGACTGGCTGATAACAAAAATACTTCAATGAAAGCAAAGAAAAACTTACGGAGCTCGGACGTGGAAAAGCAAATGTTGCAAATCAGATAAAAGCACGTTCAATAGAACTCAAAGGCGGCATCAGACTTACGCAAAAGGATGGTCTGAAATATCTGGCAAAGCAGAATGTAGGAAAATTCAACATACAAATGCCGAAAAATATTATTCCGGTTATTGTTAACGATGAAATGCCGGAATTAAAACAAGCTGTCGGAGCTGAAGATATGCCTGTAGAAATAAATCTAAGCACGATAGCTAAGAGTGCCGCAGAAAGGAAAGGATGAAAAATATATGTATACACCTGAACAACAGGAGCTGCTTGCTAAAGTAAAGGAACTTAGGAATGAGGAAAATTATTCTCAGAACGAAGCTGCAAAAATAATCGGAATCTCCGCAACAGCCTTATTGCAAATCGTTAAAGGAAATTATCCGTCCGATCCGCAAATATATTTGATACAATCGCAAATTATTTCAAAGTTAAGGACAAAGCAAAGCTGACATATACAGAAGTTGATTATGCTCCAACATATATCTCAACACAGATTTATAACATCATTAACGTGTGTCAGGTCAAGGGGGGACTTGCAGTTGCAGCCGGAGATGCCGGGATAGGCAAGACAAAAGCTGCTCAGAAATTTGTTAAAGATCATAGCAAACAGAATAGGAGCTTCTGTAGAACGTTCCAGAGATGAATTATGGTTTGCGATTGCCAAAAAGCTTTCAGACGGAATGATCCTCATATTTGACGAAGCGCAGCATCTGACTCTTAAAGATATAGAAGTTCTGAGAAGTTTCTCTGATTACTTTAACGACAAAGGACAAACCCTCGGCATCTGTTTTATAGGAAATATTGAAACACTCACACGGATCGGCAGTAAGAAAGCTGAATTTGCTCAGATTGCAAATCGTACAAAGCAGCGGAAATTGTATCTGAAATCAGAAATTCAACGTGATGACATTAAGAAGCTTTTCCCTATTCTTGAATCTGAAAACAAGGAAAAAGAAATTGATTTCTTGTTTCAGGTTGCTCAAACCGAGCAAGCTCTCAGGGGTACAGTGAACCTGTTTTCAAACGCTTACGACAACAAGAATTACAGCTATAACGGCTTAGTCGCTATGGCAAAATTCATGGATATAGCTGTATAGGAGGTCACATGAAACACGGAAAATCGCCGACGAAAGCACAGAAAATCTTTTTAAGATCCCATAGATTAGATCCAGCCAACTGGCTTATAGTCAAAAATACGGACAAAGAAATGACGATCATGCATCGCCACACCGGAACAATAAGAAAAATTCCAAAGGAGAAAACACAATGAAAAAATATATAGAAACGCTTGCGGTCGGGCTGATTACTGGAGCTGTAACGATGCAGCTTATCAACATGGCAGTTGAAAGCCTGATCGACCGCCAGCTACATATGGGAGGAGAAGTTCTGCTCCCGGTTCTGATCGGACTGGTGGGATATATCGGCTGGAACTCAGCTGATGCGTACTTCAAAGCGGTCAGGCACAAAGAAATTTATCAGAAAGGCTTCAATGAGGGAGCAAGAATACATAACTATCAGATAGTTATTCCATCGGAGGTACAGAAAAATGACAATTGAAGAAATCAAAGCAATGTGCAGCAGAAATTTTGCCACACACAAGGCAACGCTGATACAGAACACCGATCGCTATTGCATAATAGACTGGCGCAGAGAGGACGGCAGCAGCAACCATTACGTTAACTACATTGTAGACAAGGCAAGAGGCAGTCTGATCGTCAGCGGTGATCTGGGCGATTCTATCGCCACATGGTACAATCCGCTTGATCCGTCAAAGCTTAAAGGCTACATTTATAACGACGTTGACTATTACATCAGCAAGATCCAGTGTTCATCAGATTTGTACAATTACGATGAGGACGATGTCGTTGACGAGATCAAATATCGGCTTGAAGAATGTAATATATCGGAGTATGTTGAAGAAAACATCCAATTTGACGATGAAGACGAATTCTGGGAATTTGTTGAGGATGAAGTTTCAGGCAGCATATACGGTGATAAGTTCATTCCTTCTCAAGAACTTCAGGATGTTATTGAAGAGATTTACTGTGACAGCTGGGAGTGGCTGAGCTACTGTGGAAGAAGCATCAATACGAGAGTGTATTTGTGGGCGGAAGGCTTCTACATGGCTTGCAATCAGCTCGGAATTTGATCGGAGATCAGCAATGCAAGAAAAGAACCTGCGTGAAATCCTCGAAAAGTGTAGCAAGGCGGAACTGGTAGAAGTCGTGATGAAAGCTTCAGGTATGATATTTACTTCATTTTCTTGGCTGACAATGATTGCTGAGATCAGACTTGATGAAGTCGAAGCTAAGATCGAAGCTAATTTAGCTGAAAGTAAAGAATTGACTCGCAAACTCGAAAATATTCCAGAAAATCGACGTAATTTTACTGACAGTGAAACACGGCAAGTTTACATTGCACTGAAGAAAAACCATGATGAGTGGAAGAGACTCAACAAAAAGTACAATAAATTTTCCAAAGAATTATACGGATAACAGCCGAAATAGCGGACAAGCTCCGCTGTCCGTTGGGAATGGTCGCCCAACGCTGACGATGGCAGACCACAGAATTTTGAAAACTGAATAGGAGGAAAAAATTATGACGTCAAAAAGACTTACAAGCAAATCAGGCATCACGATTCCGAAGGACGTTCGCTTACGTCTCGGCTGGCAGCCGGGAATGTCGGTGGACATGGAGGCAACCGGTGACGGAGGTCTGACTCTCAGACCGCACGTTGACCGCTGCCGCTTCTGCGGAAACATTGAAAACGTCCGTAAATACAAGGATGTATGCGTTTGCGCATCCTGCTCCGCTGAGATGAAGGAGGCTGTGTGATATGAAAGTTTCGGAAATTGTCGACCGTATGGCTGAGATCAAGCAGAATAAAAAAGCTGAAACAGCCGAATATGACAGCCTACAGGCTCAGCTTCAGATACTTGCCGAATGCGATCTTACCGATACCAAGATCAAGTCCATCGGATATTCAAGCACAAATGGCAATACAGCGAACGTCACAATATCGGATACTGTTTCGGTAGTGGCAGGAGAACTTCTGCAAAAGATTTTCGGCAGCGTTTATCCGTCCATGGTTGAACAGAAGATCACGTACACTCTCAAAGCTCCTGCGAAACGGATTCTTTCGGCGATATGGCATAAGGAATATTGTGAGGGCAGCGTTGCGGAAATTATCAGCAGTCTGAGCTGTGACGATAAAGCTAAAAAGGTACTTCTGAAAAAAATCAAGGGAATCAATTTTGACAAGGATAAAGAAAACCTCATAAACTATGCCGGACTTTCCGAAGCCGAAGCTTCAGATACTGCTTATCTTATCAACGAGGCTGCGGCTTGGGAGAATATCTGCACCTTCGTTAAAGTCAACAACGACGGTCAAGTTAATGATGATATCCTTAACGATGTGATAACAAAAGTGAACGCTGCTGTCAATGTTTCCAGAGGCATTAAAACGGAAGTTACTGTCGGAGGCGAGGATGATGAATGACATGATCCCCTGCTGCGGAACGTTCCGGAACTCGTGCGGTTCAGGCGACGTTCTTTACTGCGGCAAGCTGATCCGGAGTGTTGATCGTTATGACGGTTGTTTGATGTATGAACCGAAGGAGGAAAATATTAATGGAAACACTAAAATATGATGTACACATAAATTTCTATATGCGTATACACGATTCTAAGCTGTTCAGAGGCAAAGGCAGTATAGGATATTGCAGACAAACATTGAAGAATTGTCAGAATTTTGATGTGACAAAAATCGAAGCGACAGCACAGCACGTCATAAAAAGTGAAAGCAATACGCTTGGAGTATCTCCTGATAAAATCGAATTTATTTCATATCAGGAATACAAGGATGAAACTGCTGATGAGGAGTATGAAGATCATGAGAACACCAGCTCCGACGAATAATACTCTTTTCAATCGTTTCTGGAAAGCTTATCCCCGAAAAGAGGAAAAACCGAAAGCTCTGAGAACTTTTGAAAAGTTGAAGCTCACTGATGAAACGCTGGAGCAGGTTCTTGCGGAGCTGGAACGTCAGTCAAAGCTGAAGGACTGGAAGAATATCAACGTTAAATATATACCTCTGGCGCAGACGTGGCTGAACCGCCGAGACTGGGAGGAGGATCAAAATGGAACGGATAGAAGATCTGATACCGGAAATTCCGAAGATCAATACGGATCTTTCGTATACTGAGTATCTTCAACTTAAAGCGAATTCGTATAACAAAACTGCTGGAAATCTGCTCGGATATGAATGTCCGATATGCAAAAACAAAGGGTATATCGAGAAAATTGTTGATGACAGCGAGGTGCTTGCCGAGTGCAAGTGCCTCAAAATCCGTGATACACTTCAGAGAATAAAGGACAGCGGTCTTGAAGAATTGCTCCGCTGCTGTACTTTCCGTAATTTTGACACTACAGAAGAATGGCAGAAAAGCATTAAATCAGGAGCAATGCGTTTTTCGGAGCAGGATAAGGGATTCTTCTACATCGGAGGTCAGAGCGGCTGCGGTAAAACTCATCTCTGTACTGCTATTATCGGAGCAATGATAAAGAAAGGAAAATCAGCTCGCTATTTCGTTTGGCGTGAAGATTCTACAGCTTTAAAAGCTCTTGTTAATGATAAGGAATACCAACCCGCTGTAGATAGTTTTAAGAAAACTAATGTGCTATATATAGACGATTTATTTAAGCAGTCAAACGTAAGTGATGCTGATGTAAAGCTTGCTTTTGAAATAATTGATTATCGTGCAAGAAATAACCTTATGACTGTTATTTCTTCCGAGCTTAACATTAATGATCTTATCGAAATTGATGAGGCTCTCGGCGGACGTATTGTACAGTTGACAAAGGGGAACAGGCATATTATTTCAAAAGATCGAAAGAAAAACTACCGCTTGCGAAAGGAGTAAAATTATGGCGACAATGACAAAGAGGCTCTACGCTTTGGCTAACGGTCTGGGACTTGTTGATAACGGCAGCAAAGAAGATCCGTTTCACCAGCTCGTCTACGGCTTGACCGGAAAGGAACACGTCAGCGAGCTTACTCCGGCAGAAGCGAGAAAGGTTCAAGCGGAGCTTCAGGAACGGATGCGGATGAAAAATCACGATAAGCCTTTGAAAAAGAAAAGGAAGCCGGCTGAGCCGGGAATGATGACCAATCCAATGAAGGATAAAGTATGGGCATTAATGTATCAGCTCGATGAGCTTGAACCGACATCAGCTTCCGTTCCGGAACGTCTCATCGGAGCGATCGAGAAAATTCTCGGCATCACAGCTTCGAGAACTGATCCGTTCCGCTGGATAAAATTTGACGAAGGCACAAAGCTTATCGAATACCTGAAACGCTACGTCAGCAGTGCAGAACATCGAGCTGATAAGAAGGCTGGTGATGGGTAGTGGATGATTTCTTAGATGAACTTACGCTGGAGGATTTAGACGGTGATCAGTATGATTTAGCCGAGTGTATTGGCTTGGAAGTGTATATAAAGCTGGTCAGAACTTTTGCTGGATTGCCTATAACGATTCCAATGCCGAAATCAATAAATAAAAATGCACGAAACAGAAAAATCATAGGAGAGTTTAACGGATACAATGCTAAACAATTAGCCAGAAAATACGGTTTATCCAAAAGAAGAATCAATGAAATTACATCTCACAAACTCAAAGAAATAAAGGAATCTCCAATCGATGGTCAGCTCAAAATGTTTTGATATTTTTGCGTTCGTAATGAGCGATATCGCATTTGATGCAAAATATTTATAATGGTATAATCAGGTCAGAAACTTGATTATACCATTTTTTATTTTCGGAGGTGAGCGTATGGATATAAATTATATCATCGAATTTATACTGACAGCCGGATTGGGAGTCATATCGTTCTTTTTGAAAAGGACGATAGACGAACTGGACAGCTGCAAGCACGACATAGCTAAAATCAAAGAGGACTACATAACGAAAGAGGACTTTTTTCGTGAGCAGTCTGAAAATCGAAGAAAACTTGACAGAATAATGGATATTCTGCTTGAAGTGAAAGGAGAAATAGGAAATGGATAAAGAAACTCTTAACAAGAGAATTGCTGCCGGAAATTTCGTTGAGAATAACGGAGCGGTTCTGAGAGCTATCAATATGCTTGGTGTTAAGTTCAACAAGCTTCAGGAGCTGAGTTACGCTACTTACATTGAAAAATCGGATTTTGAAGTAAGTGCCGATTACTTATATGAAGCAGGATACATACATCTCAGGCACATTGATACTAAAAAGCCTACTTCGCTTGCTGATACTCGTTTCGAGAAGCTTGAAGCTAAACTCACTCAAAAGGGAAAACAGCTTATTGCCGGAGTTATTCAGGACGAGTGTGTGGAGGTGTAGCCTCCATGGGAAGAAAGAGCAATCGAAAGCATTCAATAATAGACGGTCTTCCTTGTGAACTAAAAGATGCCGTCGATGAGATGATAAAATCAAATTTCACTTATCATGAAATTGTAGATTACATAAAATCAAACGGCGTAAACATTTCAATAAGTTCCGTACAGCGTTATGCTTCAAAGCTTGAGGTAACTTTGCAGTCTCTCAGACTTGCACAGGAAAATTTTCGTGCAATTATGGAGGAAACCGAAAAATATCCGAATCTCGATATTACAGATGGTCTCCTCCGTTTGCTGAGCAATCAGATCCTCGGAGCAATCAATAAGATTCCGGAGGAACAGATTGAGGAACTTGACTTTGAAACGCTTTCCAAAAATGCGATCGCTCTAACCAGAGCAGCAGCATACAAGAAGCGGATCGAAGTGAAAACCAAGGATGTTCTTGAAAATGGAGTCGAGCAGTTTCAGTCCTTGCTGTTTGAAACTATGGCGAAGGATAATCCGAAACTGTATAAGGAATTTAAGGCATATATCAAATCCAAAACGAAAGCCGGGTGAAGAAAATGGAAATGTATGTATTACAGATCAAGCCGGGATGCGAAGAAGCCGCCGCCCGACTGATCACTGATAAAGGATTTACAGCAATGTGTCCGACGGAGGAAATATATATTAGATTTCAGGGACAGTGGCGAAAAAAGCTGAAGCTTGTTTTCACTCAGTATATTTTTGTTGAGTGCAAGCTTACGGATGAAACGTACTATCAGATAAAATCCACGCCGGGAGCTGTAAGATTCCTCGGCTTTGGAAATCCTGAAGCTCTCGCTTCGTACGAACAGGAATATATCAGGCTGCTGCATAACAAGGGCAAGCCGATCGAAGCTTCAAAGGTTTACACCACAACTTCCGGTGAAAAAATGATACTCTCGGGAATCCTCCGGGATTATTCCGATAAGATCGTAAGTCTTGATCTCAGACAGAGAAGAGCCAAAGTTGCTGTAACGCTTCTGGGCAAACCGCACACCATCACTCTTCCGGTGATATCAATTTAAAACAGCTCGTCCAACATCAGAACGGTTGATTCGTCCCGGCTGATGAGCGAGTGCGTATACGTCAGAAACGGAATTTGAGATACAAAATTCCGAATGGCGGAGCATACCCGGAAAAATATGCGTTTAAATTGTGTTTAATGAAGCGTACAAGCGTTTAAATAATTTCGGACGTCAAATTATACCTAAAAATTCAGAACGCTTAAAAAGGGCAAAATAAGCCCTTATTTTTATACCCGAAAGGAAGTGGGACAGTGAGCAGCATAAAAAAGAAAAGCCTGAAGTCTCTTGCGGATGGACTTTCTAAGTTCGAGGACAACAGAAACGCTGTGAAAAACTCCGATTTTACTGATTTTAAATCGTTCATAAAAGACTATTTAAATACTCCTGAACCAAAGCAGCGCAGGAAGCTTGCCGATGAATTCAAAAAACGTCATCTTGAGCTTTATGCTTTCATAAAGGAAAATTCAGACCTTATTTCTGCCGAGACTGAAATAACAAAAATCGTTCAGGCTGCGCT
>CAJKFZ010000059.1 GCA_905199285.1 uncultured Ruminococcus sp. | reverse complement strand
GTATTCATGACCGTATTTGTTCTCAAAATCGTCCATTTTTATCACTCTTAAAACCTTTTATCAGGCTACAGCTTGAAAATTATCTCCAATTCACCGTCAACAAATCCCATTCCGACTGCATTTGCCTGAACAAAAACATTTCTGTAATTTCCGGCTTCAAGATAATGAACCGCCATTTCCTTAAAGCGTTCCATAGCGCCTTTCCAGTCCTTTTCTTCCTCGTCGGAAATATCAATACAGAAAATATTCTCCTCGGATGACCATACCTCATCGCACGGCCAGTCGTTATCGTCTGCATCAAATCTGTCTGCGGCTATAAGCTGTACAGCGTAGATGCAGTCCTCGTCCGATTCTTCATATAAATTGAAACAGAAAGCGGCTGTTGACTCCGGCATCTCGTTATTTTCAAGAAGATTATCGAGCCAGCCTGCAAACTCTTCGTAAATTTCCATTTGCAGCATAATTACTTTATCGCTCCTATCTTGCACTGTTCCTGACAAATTCCACAGCCAACGCACTGTGTATGGTCGATAACAGCCTTGCCGCCTCTCATGGAAATTGCAGGACATCCCAGTTTCATACACATTTTGCATCCAACGCACTTGTCAGCTTCAACCTTGAGCGGAGCGTTGTGCTTGACATATTTAAGAAGAGCGCATGGTCTTCTTGAAATAATAACAGAAGCCTCGTCCGCAGCAAGCTCCTCCTTAACAGCAGCTTCACACTCAGCAAGATGATACGGATCAACTACACGAACTCTCTTTATACCGACTGCTCTGCAAAGTTCTTCAAGATTAACGGCAGCAGCAGGATCGCCTTTAAGATTTTTGCCCGTAGTAGGATTCTGCTGATGACCGGTCATTCCTGTTATGGAATTATCAAGGATGATAACTGTAGAATTTGAATTGTTGTAAGCGATGTTTACAAGACCTGTTATGCCGCTGTGCATAAAGGTCGAATCGCCGATAACTGCAACGCTCTTATGTTCGGATTCAGCTCCTCTTGCCTTATTGAAGCCGTGTAGTCCGGAAATAGAAGCTCCCATACAAATGGTAGTGTCGATAGCGTTGAGCGGTGCAGCAGCTCCGAGAGTGTAGCATCCGATATCGCCGGAAACTGTAACCCCCAGCTTTTTAAGGCTGTAAAAAATTCCACGGTGAGGACATCCTGCGCACATTACAGGCGGACGTACCGGAATATTCTCTTCAAGGGCAGTAAATTCATTCTTTTCGCCAAGAAGCTTCTCAGCGATCACAGACTGCGGAATTTCACCAATATATCCGAAGATTTCTTTGCCCTGAACGTTTGTAACGCCGATATTGCGGCAATGCTCTTCGATAATACCGTCAAGCTCTTCGATTATGTATATCTTCTCATATTTTGCGGCAAAATCCTTGATAAGCTTTTCCGGAAGCGGATTTACCATTCCAAGCTTCAGAACAGAAGCCTTGTCTCCGAGAGCTTCCTTTGTATACTGATATGCAGCTCCGTTTGTGATAACTCCGAACTCTGCTTTTTCAGAAATTTCAACTCTGTTGAGCGGAGAGGTTTCAGCGTATTCGATAATCTTTTTCGTTCTTTCCTCAACAAAAACGTGTCTGCCCTTTGCAAAAGCCGGCATCATAACATATTTCTGCGGAGTTTTAACGTATTCCTTCAGTTCAAGTTCCTGTCTTTCTTCAAGCTCGACAATGCTCTGGGAATGAGCGACACGTGTGGACATTCTTACGATAAACGGAGCGTCAAACTGCTCGGAAAGCTCGTAGGCAAGCTTGACAAATTCCTTGCATTCAGTCGAATCGGAAGGCTCGAGCATCGGAACTTTTGAAGCGATAGCGTGATGACGGCTGTCCTGCTCATTCTGTGAAGAATGCATACCCTGATCGTCCGCAACAGCTATTACCATTCCAGCATTTACTCCTGTATAGGCAGCAGTATAAAGCGGATCTGCGGCAACGTTAAGACCAACGTGCTTCATTCCGCAAAAGCTTCTTGCTCCTGCGATAGACGCTCCGAGAGCCGTTTCCATAGCAACCTTTTCGTTCGGAGCCCATTCAGCGTAAACCTCATCGTATTTAGCGACCTCTTCTGTAATTTCTGTTGAAGGAGTTCCTGGATAGCTTGATACTACTCTGCATCCAGCCTCAAATAATCCTCTTGCAAAAGCTTCATTTCCAAGCATTAATTTTTTCATTTCTTCTTTTCCTTTCAAGTAAATATTTTGCAACGCCGTCATTATCGTTTGAGAGCGTGATATGATCCGCCCTTGCCATAATTTCTGATCTGGCATTTTCAACGGCAATTTTAACATCTGATTCGTTGAACATCGGAATATCATTCAGATTATCTCCGAAACAGACGATCTCATCAAATCCATAGTCTCTGCGCAGCTTTTTTACTCCGTTCGCCTTTGAAGCGGCTGACGAAAAAATCTCGAGATACCATTTGCCCGTATAGGTATCCTCATAGAAAGCGAAATCCACTCCGGCGATACCGGCAGCAGCTTTTTTAACCGGCAAAACTTTTTCATATTCATCCATAACAGTAAAATAAACCGTTTCACTATCGGCTTCATCCATAAGGTCATTACACTGTATAAACGGCTTGTTATAGCGGTTTTTACGTTCCTCGACAAAACTTTGCATAACTCTGTCTGTTATTTCCGTAAAATAGCACGAAAGTATTCCCTCGTGTATCTTATACATAAAGCACTGTATTCCGTTTTCTCTGAAAGCACAGATAATTTCCGCCGAAGCATCTGTGGGGATATACTCATTATCGAGGTAGATATTCCGTTTCAGATCATAAATACTCACACCGTTCATAAGAATACACGGCGAATCTATATTTACTTCCGACATAATTTTACTTGCCGAATAAACCGACCTTGCCGTTGCAAAAGCGAAATGGAATCCGTCTTTTATGCATAAATTTATCGCATTAACGGTAAAATCTGAAATTCTGCCGGAAGAATCGAGCAACGTTCCGTCCAGATCGGATAAATAAAGTCTTTTCAAAAAATCACCTCCGCTGTCTGCGCACAAGCACTCATAACAGCATTATATCATATTTTTTAAAAAAAGTGAATAAGTTATTTTTTTACAAGATAAATTTTATAAACTCTGACGAAATTTCATATAGTTTAATGTTGATTATACACAAAAAAGTTGTCGTATATAAGCATCGATCTGTTTTGCTAATCGGAAGTTTTCAATACCTACCCGAATAAACTTTTCTTGCCTCTGATGTCCACCTCGTTACAAAATCTGATTTTGCCTCCGTATAGCCGTCTCTGTCACGTTCATACCGTTTCCATAAGTCCAATTTTAACTGTTCATACGCTTTTGCGGTCTGCGGATGTTCATTCAAATAATCCCTAAAATATAATTCATTGTTATCTCCTGCTTTCCGAAGATGCAGATGATAGACTTTTTCTTCAAATCCATTTTCGGTATATCCACGATTAAATGAAACTCGATCTGTATTTGATGACATACAAATAAATCCATTGCATTCAATTACCTTGGATACTTCCTCCATATTTTCATAAATGTCTATTTCTATAAGAATATCTATAATATTTTTTGCCCATATACCTTTGATCGCCGTACTTCCAACATGACTTATCCGCTGAACCTTATAATTAGAAAAAATATTGCACAAAAAATCCTTCATTTCATCATAATATTCATCCCACTGCTCATTATTCGGCACCAAAAAAATGGGAAATAACTTCCACAATTCCTCCAATGTCAGCTCCGATAATGATTTCCCCATATGTCAATACCTACCCACTTTCTGTTTGATGCTAAACTTATCACAGCAATAATTCCAATAACAAACGAAATGCAAAGCTGCTTTTGACATTAGCAAAAGCAGCTTTTTCAACACCTCTATATTACACTATCTATTATTACATCAGATATTTTCAGGAAGACTTGAAATTATACTCAGCTTGAATTTCTGAACAGCAAGAGCGTCCTGATTTGTTACGCCGTCCCCTACATTATAGCAATCGGCATTTTTCATACCGTCTTCAGTAATATGAGTAGGATCTGTGCCTTTAAGACCATACTTATCAGGGTTAGAAAGCGACTGCATGATAAGAACAGCGTCGGACATATCTATCTGTCCATCGCAGTTAGAGTCACCGTACATAACATCGTCTTTCTTTCCGGTAGTGTCCGGCGGAACATCCGTTGGATCAACAGGTTTGCCAGTTGATTTTGTTCCTCCGTCGATATTGCTTCCCTCTGTCGAAGAATAATTTGTATAAAAATCATTGAGCGAGATTCCGGTATTGTTCACTCCAAGAGGCTTCTGGTGGTCAAGACCGATATATTTTCCGGTTTCCTGAGTCTGCCAGAGAGCTTCTTCAAACATTCCATATTTTACCTCGTCCCATGTAACGAAATCGTATCCGAGAAGTCCTGCCGTATCTCCGGAGTTAGGATTCAGACACCAGAAAGTATGGTTGATATGACGCTTGATCATGTAATCACGGAGAAGTTCCATCCATGTCTGGTTCTTTGTTCCATCCATATGTCCGCCCCATTCTCCGATAAGAAGCGGAGCGATCTCCTCTTCGTTGATATAAGCCCATGTATCGTACCAGTAATCATCAAGAAGAGTCTGTTCTGTGAAGTCTTTATCAAACCATGTCTGAGCATAAACAGACGGACCGTAATCGTGCGGAGAATAAACGATCTGACTTGTTCCGCTGTCAGGAGTGATAGGATAATCTCTTACGCCTCTGAGATTTCCGCCCCACCATGCTCCGTACCACGGAGATACGTCTGCCGGAGCTTCCCATATATCGGCTGTGTCATAGGTGTAACCCTTATCCGTTTTCGGATACTGCTCAACGCCTTCAATAAAAATAAGAGCATGAGGATTTACCTCAAGAATAGCGTTTGCGCAGGTAGTTGCGGCATAAGCCCAGTTATTCTCGTCTGTAGAACCGTCCCACTTTGCAATGGTATCAGGACAAGTTGATCCGGAATAGCCTCTCTTGCCGTGCGGTTCATTTTTAAGGTCGTAGCCGAGAATAGTATCGTCGTTCTTATACTTATCGGCAAGCCACACAAGCGTATCTATCCATACCTGAGTCGTAACGCCTGCCTTGCCGTACCAAAGCTCGTAATCGTGTCCGGAGTTATTTGAATCAGGGCTGTGGATGTCGATAAACGCCTTGATTCCGTACTTCTTGCACTTTTCGATGATTATATCGAAAATCTCCATTGAATTTTTAAGAGTTTTACCGTCGGAAAGAACAAAGTCCTTATTGATATTGCCATATGTTCCTGCCGGAGTAACAGAACCGTCCTCGCCTATCTTATCAACAGGCGGATCGTAAGAAGCCTGAACAGAGCTTACGGGATCGGGATCGCCCTCCATCCACGAAACAAGAAGTTCCGTCGAAATAGGAAAACGGATAACATTGATACCTCTATCGGCAACATTCGACAAAAACACATCTACGTCCGCAGCATAAAGACCGTGCGGAGCATTTTCGGTACAGTTCATTCCGAACCAGTTTGCGCCTGTAAGCCATACTTCATTTCCGTTCATGTCGTAAAGACGGCTTCCCTTTGCATGAAGCCAGTCGTCGTTCCCGTCATTTCCGGCTGCGTAAACGCCTTCCGGAGCTTTCGTAAACGCCGGTATAACAGAAGCAGAACCCGTAATTGAAATTACGGCAGCAGAAGCCATAGCGGCAGCAGCTTTTGTTATTTTTTTCATAATATTTTTCCCCTCTCGTGATATGTTTTCGACATATCAGTTATTACCAATATTATAGCATTCAACACTAAAAATGTCAATAGAAAATTGAGAACTTGTTTTCATAGGATATTGTACGCATCTTTTCAGCAAATTTTACCGATGGCTGTGTTGAAAAAGCTCATCATACGACAGTATGCTTTCACTTTTTCGCCTTACCCTCAGTAAAATTATGCTTGAAAATCTACGCACCAATCCTATGGAAACAAGTTCTAAGAACTCGTTCTGAATAAAAAGCCGATGCATACGAATCATGCACCGGCTGTCAAGAATTTATCCGAAAATTTTAAGAACCGTTATCGTTCCCATTCCGGAAACGGCAACGTAAAGAGCTGCAACAGCTATCGCCATCATAATTGCTGCGATAATAAGAATATTCAGCGGCTTAACTCCTCCGGCTGCTCCGAGTTTTGCAGAACCTGAACCTCCGACAGTATCATCGTATCTAAGCCTTTTTATCGAATTCATGACAAATTTATAATATAACCAGTTTCCGAAAAGACAGCATACTATCCTGAAAACCCAATAAGACGTACTGAAAATTATATCAAGATTGCTTATCCAGCCAAGATTATTCTGAATCATGTTCAAAAACGATTCCGCACCCTCCATGCCGTTTGCATAATCAGCTAAAGTGAGCAGCGTTCCCGGAATGCTGAAAATCACGCTGATAACAGCTGCGATTATCGCCCAGAGCCACATTCTTCTGTTAGCAAAGTAAAAATACGGAAAAATAAGACAGCTTATATTAAATGAAAGCTTTGCCCCGAAATCCTTCATCCGCTTGAATAACGGGATATAGTAAAGCGTATTTGGACCGACAAACTGCGAAACATCTTCAAGCGTAGCTCCGCCCATATCCTCTTTTGGATCGAAACCTAAATAAGAGAGAACTGTTCCGTAATCACCGTCAAAAATAGTTCTCTGCGCATTCTGGCTATTATCTGTATTCTGACCAAAATTCTCCTTTCCGGAACTGCCGTTTTGCTGTTCGTTAAGCTTTGCTCCGCATCTTGAACAATTTTCGGATGTGCTATAGTTTGGAAAACCGCATGATGAACACATCTTAACAGAATGATTTTCCTGTTTTTCCGGTTCAGGCTTTATTTCAACTGCCGGCTTACGCTGCCATTTATAGCCGGATATATGATCTGCTTCATGAGCACACTTTTTTTCTTTCATATAGCATTCTCTGTGGTGCGGTGAACCGCATTCCGGACATACTACAACATCGTCGCTGCTTGTAAATTCCTCATTGCAGGCAGAGCATTTCTCGCCGATATAATCCATAATCTTCCTCCTGTTATGCCTCATTTACCTTATTATAACACCATACGCAGTATAAAATCAAGTCTTTTTTATATTTTTCACCAAATATCCAAAAAGGAGCCGCTATGCCTGAACATAGCAGCCCTGAACAAATCAATCCTGAGCGATGATTTCCTTATAAAATTCAGCGTAATCCTGTCTGCCGTCTTTAGTGAACTGAATAGCGGTTCTCGGATGCTGATTAAGAAGACCTGTCATAAGATACTGAAGATCATATCCCCATACAATTCCATCCTGACGAAGCTTTGTTATATGCTCCTCGATAAATTGAAGAACGGGATATACATTGTATTTCGGATTTTTGAGGAATCCGAGAAGAAGTTCCATTGCACAGTTTCCTGCACCTCTTCCCATAGCGGAATAAGTGGCGTCAAGCCAGTCAACACCGTCGCCGACCGCTTCAATGGTATTAGCAAAAGCAAGACGCTGATTATCATGAGCATGGATTCCGAGCTTTTTGCCGTATTTATCAGCAAATTCGCCGTAAAGATCAGCTATCCGTGCGATCTGTTCCGGATAAAGCGAGCCGAAGCTGTCGACGATATAGAAAACGTCAACCGGAGATTTTCCAAGAATATCGAGCGCAGCCTTTATATCGGCTTCCTGCGCTGTTGAGATAGCCATGATATTGCAGCTTACCTCATATCCCTTTTTCTTTGCATCCTCGATCATATCAACGGCAGTAGGGATCTGGTGGAGATATGTTGCAACACGGATAAGATCAACCGGACTTTCATCACGTTCATGTATATCATTCTTATAATTACATCTTCCGACATCAGCCATAATAGCTATTTTCAGATCTGTATTGTTCTCGCCGACTATAGATCTTAGGTAATCGTCGTCGCAGAATTTGCATGGACCGAATTTGGTTTCGTCAAACATCTCTCTGTCAGCTCTGTAGCCGAATTCCATATAGTCAACGCCCGATCTGAGGTTGGCATTGTAAAGATGCTTGACAAAGTCGTCGGTAAAGAAGAAATCGTTTACAAGTCCTCCGTCACGCAGAGTTGCGTCAATAACCTTGATATCCGGTCTGAAATCAAGCAATTTTGATATTTCTTTCATAATTTATATAACCTCTCTGATTCATAGTATCGTTGCACCGCTTTGAACTGTAACGCTTTAAAGTGTAACTCGGTGCTTTTAGTATAGTATATCACATAACATTCTATTTGTCAAACACTTTTTTAAAAAAATCGCATCAAAATCGTTTCTCCTCAATCCTCGCCAAATTATAACAGCATTTTTCGTGCAATTCCACAAATATTATAGGTATATATTGACTTATTTTCTAAATAAGAGTATAATTATTATTGTATGGCAAACTCTTACGATTATTTTATATATTTATTTGGAGGTTTTTTCAATGAGCAGAGTTTATAACTTCAGCGCAGGTCCTGCTGTTCTTCCGGAAGAAGTTCTTAAAGAAGCAGCAGAAGAAATGCTTGATTACAAGGGATGCGGAATGTCCGTTATGGAAATGTCCCACCGTTCAAAAGTTTACGATAACATCATTAAAGAAGCTGAACAGGATCTTCGTGATCTTATGAACATTCCTGACAACTACAAAGTAATTTTCTTACAGGGCGGAGCTTCTCTTCTGTTTGCAGGCGTTCCTATGAACCTTATGAAAAACGGCAAGGCTGCTTATATCATCACCGGTCAGTGGGCTAAAAAAGCTTATCAGGAAGCTCAGAAATACGGTGAGGCTGTAGCTGTGGCTTCTTCAGCTGACAAGACCTTCTCTTATATTCCGGATTGCTCAGACCTCGACATTCCCGAAGATGCAGATTACGTTTATATCTGCGAAAACAATACTATCTACGGCACTAAGTTCAAGGAACTTCCCAACACAAAGGGAAAAGAACTCGTTGCAGACGTTTCTTCATGCTTCCTCTCAGAGCCTGTTGATGTAACAAAATACGGCGTTATCTACGGCGGCGTTCAGAAAAACGTAGGTCCTTCCGGCGTACAGGTAGTAATTGTACGTGAAGATCTTATCGCCGACGGTCCTGCTCTTAAATGCACACCTACAATGATGGATTGGAAAATCCAGGCTGATAACGATTCTCTCTACAATACTCCTCCATGCTACGGAATCTATATCTGCGGCAAGGTATTCAAGTGGATCAAGAAAATGGGCGGTCTTGAGGCTATGAAGGCTCATAACGAGAAAAAAGCTAAGATCCTTTACGATTTCCTCGATGAGAGCAAGATGTTCAAGGGAACAGTAGCTCCTCAGGACAGATCTCTTATGAACGTTCCTTTCGTTACAGGCAACGACGAGCTCGACAAGAAGTTTGTTGCCGAATCAAAGGCTGCCGGATTTGAAAACCTTAAAGGTCACAGAACCGTAGGCGGTATGAGAGCTTCTATCTACAACGCTATGCCTATCGAAGGCGTTGAAAAGCTCGTTGAATTCATGAAGAAGTTTGAAGAGGAAAATTCCTGATGAAACTCAACGAGGAATACAAAGAACGTATCAGACAAAGAAATAAGATCAGAGCAAAAATCGGCGCTGTCTGCATGGTTCTGGTCGTTATCGGATTAATTATCGTAAGAATCATTACGTAAATCACGGAGCTGGATCTTCAGCTTCAATACTAAGAAAGAGGTAATCCTGAAATGTATAATATTCAGACGCTTAATAAAATCTCAAGCATCGGCACAGAAATTTTTGATAAAAGCAAATACAATGTTGCCGACGAATGCGCTAATCCGGACGCTATTATGGTAAGAAGCGCCAAGATGCATGATATGGCTTTCGGCGACAAGCTTGTCGCTATCGCCCGTGCCGGCGCAGGCGTAAACAATATCCCTGTAGACCGCTGCGCTCAGGAAGGAATCTGCGTATTCAACACTCCCGGAGCAAACGCTAATGCCGTTAAGGAGCTTGCTATCTGCGCTCTTCTTCTTGCTTCAAGAAAAATCACAGAGGCTGCCGCATGGGCTGCTTCACTCAAGGGAACTCCTGACGCTCCCAAGACTGTAGAAGGCGGAAAATCCAAGTTTGCAGGTCCTGAGATCGCAGGCAAGACTCTCGGTATCATCGGTCTCGGAGCTATCGGCGGAAAGATTGCAAACACAGCAATCGCTCTCGGAATGAACGTTATCGGCTATGATCCGTATCTTTCCGTAGGCGCTGCTATCAATCTTGAACCTTCTGTAAAGGTCGTTTCCGACATCAACGATATCTATAAGAACAGCGACTATATCTCAATTCATATGCCTTATACTCCTCAGACAAAGAATACTATTGATGCAGATCAGATTGCTATGATGAAAGACGGAGTTCGTCTTATCAACCTTGCAAGAGGCGAACTTATCAACAGTGAAGCTGTAGTTAAGGCTATCGAAGAAGGCAAGGTTGCTAAATATGTAACCGACTTCGCTGACGACGTTGTTCTCGGAGTTGACAATATCATCGTTCTTCCTCACCTCGGAGCTTCAACTCCTGAAAGTGAAGACAACTGCGCAGTTATGGCTGCTAACGAGCTTATCGACTATATCGAAAACGGAAATATCAAAAACAGCGTAAATCTTCCTAACGCTTCCATGAATGCCGTTGGAACAAAGATTTGCGTTATCCACAAAAACGTTCCTACAACTATCGCTTCTATCACAACAGCAGTAGGCAACGAAGGTCTTAATATTGAGAACATGGTAAACGCAAGCAAAAAAGATTTTGCTTACACAATGCTCGATGTTACAGGCGATGTAACTCCTAACGTTGAAGGCGCTATCAATGCTGTAGACGGCGTTATCAGAGTTAGAGTCATTGCTAAGTAATTAAATTTTATCAAATGGCTGCCGCATTATCGCGGCAGTTTTTTTGTTACAATTTCTAAAACACTTCCCCTTTTTTCTGTTGTTATGTCTATTGACAAAATATGTATACGGGTTTATAATTATACTGAGTAATTATACTCGTCTCTGTTTCTATAAGAAACAGAAGTGGGCATATATATTGCCAATGGAGGGAATATGGATATTATTATTGTTGGCTGCGGTAAGGTCGGCAGCGCTCTTGCAAACGTTTTAAGTACAGAACATAACATCACTGTTATCGACAAAAAAGAAGACCTTATATACTCTGTAACAAATGATTACGATGTTATGGGAATCGCCGGAAACTGTCTTCAGACCAGCGTTCTTGATGAAGCAAATGTCGATAAAGCAAATATATTTATTGCTGTTACCGACTCGGATGAGGTCAATATCCTCTCTTGCCTTATCGCAAGAAAAATGAACGCACGTCACTGCATTGCCCGTGTACGCAGTCCTGAATTCAACAAACAGCTCGTTTTCATGCGTGAAGAGCTTGGAATAAGCATGATGGTCAATCCGGATTACAATGCCGCAAATGAGATCGCCAAGGTTCTCCGATATCCCGAGGCTATTAATATCGAATCGTTCGCAAAAGGACGTGTTGATCTCGCTGAGATACGCATTACAAGCGGCAGTATCCTTGATAATATCGCTCTGAGTCAGCTTTCAAGAAGACTACGTCTTGACGTTCTTATCTGCGCCGTTCAACGTGGCGAGGAACTTATAATCCCCAACGGAAACTTCATTCTCAAAGCCGGAGATAAGATACACATGACCGCTTCACACAGCGCTATGGTCAAATTTTTCAGGAGCATAAGCGCTGCTTACAGAGAAAAACGTGTGAAGTCTGCCGTTCTCATCGGAGGCGGAAGAGTTGCTTATCATCTTGCTCAGCAGCTTATTGAAATGGGAGTTAAAGTCAAAATTATCGAAATAGACGAGCAGAGATGTCTGGAATTGAGCGAAAGGCTCAACAAGGTCAATATCTCCTGCGGCGACGGTACAGACCACGATATTCTTGAGGAGGAACGTGTTTACGACGCTGACGCTGTTGTAACTCTGACCGGAATCGACGAGGAGAATATTCTCCTTTCACTTCTTGCAAAAAAGAACGGCGTTGAAAAGGTGGTTACAAAAGTCAATCGTATGTCGCTGATTCAGCTCTCAGACACACTTAATCTCGACAGTATCGTTTCACCCAAATCCATAACGGTAAATCAGATCCTACAGTATGTCCGTGCGAAACAGAATTCGCTCGGAAACAGCGTAACCACGTTATATCGGCTTGTAAACGACAGACTCGAAGCTATCGAATTTGTTGTTCGTGATAAAAAGGATTATGTCGATGTTCCGCTGAAAAAGCTGAAGCTACGAAGCGGAATTCTAATCGCAAGCATCGTTCGTGGAAACGACCTTATTATCCCCAAGGGCGATGACTGCCTTAAAGTAAACGACAGCGTTGTTGTTATAACAACAAGCAAGGGATTCCATGATTTAAGCAATATTTTCGACTAAAGGGGAGCAGAAGTTAATAAAATGAATTACAAAATGATCTCATATATCATAGGACAGATTTTCAGAGTTGTCGGATTATTTATGCTTCTGCCAATTCTCGTCGGTTTTATTTACGGCGAAAACCATGTTATCGCTTCTTTCGGAATACCAATTCTTATTCTCGAAGCTGTAAGCTTTATTGCAACCATTAAAAAGCCAAAGGATAAATCTATCTATTCTATGGAAGGATTTGTAAGCGTTGCCGCCGCTTGGATAGCTATATCTATAATCGGTGCTCTTCCGTTTGTTATATCAGGTGAAATACCCAACTATGTCAACGCTCTCTTTGAGACGGTTTCCGGCTTTTCAACAACCGGAGCAACTATCCTCAGTGATATTGAATCCATGTCGAGAGCCTGTCTTTTCTGGCGAGCGTTCACCCATTGGCTCGGCGGTATGGGAATTCTGATGTTCGTGCTTGCGATCATGTCCAGCAACGATACGAGAACCATGCACATGATGCGTGCTGAGTGCGCCGGACCTAAAGTCGGCAGACTTGTATCAAAGTCCAGCTTTTCCGCACGAATCCTTTACGGAATTTACATCACACTCACAGTTTCCGAAATCATTTTCCTGCTCTTCGGAGGAATGCCGCTTTACGACTGTATAATCCATGCCTGCTCCTCTGCCGGAACGGGAGGATTTTCAATGTACGGAGACAGCATTGGACATTATAACAGTCTTTATATCGAAATGGTTATT
>CAJKFZ010000058.1 GCA_905199285.1 uncultured Ruminococcus sp. | reverse complement strand
AGCGCCACCTTGCCAAGGTGGAGGTAGCGAGTTCGAGCCTCGTAATCCGCTCCATGGAGGGCGCTATAGCCAAGTGGTAAGGCGTGGGTCTGCAACACCCTGATCCCCAGTTCAAATCTGGGTGGCGCCTCCATAATTGCACCTAACGAATGATACATCGTTAGGTGTATTTTTATTATAAAAAAGCCGAGAAACATTATCATAAAATGATAGCATGCACAGTGAGCAGAAAATCACTGTGAATTTTTACACAGTGAAATAGCAGCAAGTAATCGTTTTATGATCAAATTTTACTCTTGACAATTGGAATAATATGTGATAAAATAAAAAGGTCGAGTAGCGGTAAGCGTAAATCCAGATAATGGATTTACGCTTATTTTTTATGTTACAGAAAGAGAGTGAAGTTCATGAAACAAAACAACAAAATGGCAGATATGCCGGTAGGTAAGCTGATGATTTCTATGGGAATCCCGATGATTTTATCCATGATGCTGCAAGCAGTCTATAACATTGTAGACAGTGCATTTGTCGGTAGGATTAAGGATGTTGGCGAAGATGCTTTGAATGCCCTGACGCTTGCTTTTCCGATTCAGATGCTTATGGTTGCGGTTGCAATCGGAACTGGAGTGGGGATGGGGGCAGTCGTTTCCATGCAGCTTGGTCAGAAGAAAAAGGACGAAGCAAGTCGGGCAGCCGGCAATGCAATTTTTCTTGCCTGCGTTATTTATGTAATATTTCTTTTGTTTGGCATAGTCGGTGTAAAGGCATATATCAGCAGTCAGACATCCAATTCGGTTGTAATGGATATGGCGGTCAGTTATCTTCGTATCTGCTGTGTCATTTCATTTGGTATCGTATTTTTTTCCATATTTGAGAAACTTCTGCAAGCCACAGGAAATTCTCTTTATTCCACCATTGCACAGGTTGCCGGAGCGATCATTAATATGATTTTAGACCCTATTTTCATATATGGCTGGCTGGGAGTTCCTACTTTTGGTGTGAAAGGTGCAGCTTATGCAACGGTGATCGGTCAAATCGTTTCATTTGTGTTGGCATATATTTTTCATCTCAAAAAGAACAAGGATATCCAGAATGGATTTGTCTATATGCGTCCGTCTCTGCATATCATCAAGCGTATTTATGCAATCGGAATCCCTGCTATCATTGCACAGGCTCTGATGTCAGTGATGACTTATGGTCTGAATTTGATTCTTGTGAGAATTGATGAATCCGTTGTCACGGCTTACGGAATTTACTATAAAGTGCAGCAATTTATTTTGTTCGCCGCATTTGGTCTGCGTGATGCGATTACGCCAATTGTTTCATTCAGCTATGGCAGCAGGAATAAGCAAAGAATTCAGGACGGAATCAAGTACGGATTATTCTATACAGTTGTAATTATGCTGATTGGAATAGCATTAATGGAACTATTGGCAGGACAGTTGTCAGAATTGTTCGGATTGTCAGGCGGAACAAAAGCCATTTGTGTCAGTGCGATGCGTGTGATTTCCATAAGCTTCGTGTTCGCAGGCGCCAATATTGCGTATCAGGGAATTTTTCAAGCTCTGGAAAGCGGAAAGGAATCTCTTTTGGTATCCGTATGCAGGCAGTTCTTGTTTGTCATTCCAGTTGCATGGGGATTTTCCTGCATAATCGGAAACAATCTCAATATGACATGGCTTGTTTGGACGACATTCATCATTGCAGAAGGAATCAGCTGTCTGATATCAGTCATACTCATGAGAAGAATTCGGTGTAAAAAAGCTTTTTGATAAGATTTTGATTCTGCTGCTTGACAAATCTAAAAAAATGTGTCAGAATAACACTGTTATGTAACAATGTTATTCTAATGGAGGTGTATATGTGAGAGCTGACAGAGAAACGAAAGAAAAGCTTCTGGCAAGTGCAAAATCAGAGTTTCTGGAAAAGGGATATATGAAAGCTTCATTACGGAAAATCTGTGCCCAAGCTGAAGTAACAACTGGCGCTTTGTATTTCTTTTTCAAAGATAAGGAGGATCTGTTCTGCTCGATTGTGGAGAAGCCTCTTCGTGATTTACTGGAAATGGTGGGCACATATTTTGCAGAGGATGCGCAGATTTTGTCTGAATCGAACGGCTATACCTATTCATGAGACCATGAAGAATTGGTGCAGCTTCTGATACGCCATTTATACGCAAACCGTGAAGCATTTTTGCTTCTCCTGAAAAGGTCGCAGGGAACGGCATTTGAAAACTGTATAGACGAAGTAGTAGAGAAGATTGAAAAGGGCTACCAAGTTATGGCGGGGCGTATGGCAGAAAAAACGCCCGGAATTCAGGTGAATTTCTATATGCTGCACTGGATGACTCATATGAACATTGATGCATTCATTCATTTGTTGACCCATGAACTTGATTAGCAAAAGACACTTAGCCATATGCATGGATTCGGATTCTGTCAAAGTGGACGGGCAGGAGATTTTCGGTCTGAAACCTGACGCTCTTGCAGATTATCGCCGTGACAATTTGAGATTTATTTTTCAGTTTTACAATTTTGTTCTGAATCTGACGGTAAAGGAAAATATTTAGGTCTGTGAGTATCTTTCGGAGAATCCTCTTGATATGGATGATCTTTTAGAAACGCTTGGACTGACAGAGCATCAGAACAAATTCCCGTCTCAGCTTTCGGGAGGTCAGCAGCAGAGGTGTGCCATTGCAAGAGCTTTGATTAAAAATCCCAAACTGCTTTTCTGCGATGAACCGACAGGCGCTCTGTCCTCAAAAACATCAAGGGATATTCTCATTCTGTTAGAACAGATCAACGCAAAATATGGTACAACAATGCTCATTGTGACGCATAACAAATTCATTAAAAATATGGTGCATCAGGTGCTTATCGTGAAAGACGGGCTGATCAAGAAGGACTATCTCAATGAAATTCGTATACCTGCGGCAGAACTGGAGGATGTGTAATGAACAGAGTGCTTCGAAAGCGTATATTGCGTGATGTGAAAAGTAATTTCATGCGTTATTTGGCGTTGATACTGCTGATCGTTATGGGAATGTATATTGTAGTTTCAATGGTAGGTTCGGCAGAAACGATCATGGATAAACAAGCAGGTCTTGCTGCCGGAGTCATTGTAATGATATTGTTTACCTATGTGATCTCTGTGTTTGTCATGCACCAGATTCAGCGTGATCGGTACATTGTATGCATTGGGAGCTAAGAAAAGGAATCTGATCCTGCATTATGTTACCATGCCTGTTATAATCTCTTTTTTGGGCGGATTGATCGGTTCGGCGATCGGGTTTAGCAGTCTGGGAATTGATGTGCAGATGGAGAATACGCAAGGATATTTTTCAATCCCAAAACTTGACACGATATATCCGCTGTATCTGGTGATCTACCATATTGTCATGCCGCCTGTGATTTCTTTGATCGTCAATGTTCTGGTCATTAATAAAAAACTCTCGCAGACTGCACTTTCTCTTATCAGAAATGAGCAGAAAGCCGGAAAACATCAAGGACTTGACTTTGGAAAAATGAGGTTTGTCAGACGTTTTCAGATTCGCCAGATGATGCGTGAAATGCGTACAGGTTTTACTGTTATCATAGGCATGGTGATTTCACTGTTGATTTTTATGCTGGGCATGGACTGTTATGTAATGTGTAACAACGTAAAAATAGGAAACATTGCGGACGCAAGCTACGGATATATGTATATGCTGAAATTCGGATTCCGCACAAAAGAAATACGTAAGCTGTACCTAAACGGCAATTTGCTGATCGTGATAGTAGGTGCAATACTTGGCATTCCAATTGCGAAAGCTGCTATGGACACTGTTTATCCGTGGTTTATTGCCAATACGGCGTGCGATATGGATCTGGATTTTCCGTGGTATCTGTATGCAGGAACTTTTGCAGGGATTCTTACGGTGTATGCTGTTGTGAATTGTCTGCTGGTGCGGAAAATCAAGCGTATCACTCCTGCGGAAGTGTTGAAAAACAGGGAATAATGATAAAGTGATGATTTCTATCCGACAGATTAAATTTTGTCGGAAAAATTGGCATAGAGAAAATACGACATATTGTCAATGACAGCAGTGAAGAAATGGAAATCTACATTGCATATCGGATTTCGAATATAGCAGGAGCTATCTCAGATCCGTTTGGCATGGTTGTTATGTTGTTTATGGTATGCTTATAAATGCACTGTCTGTCCAGATGTTTTGACTATCGGAATACCACACATCATATGCCGTTTTAAACACCAACGCAAATCCCAGAATTATTGGGAAAAAATCAATCCGAATCTCCAGTCTATTTCTTTAACTTATACCGTTTTGACCTCGTACCGTTTTGACCTCGCCCGACAATTCAAATCCTTTCTTAGCAGCGATAACGGCGATGATCTCATTGATAACAGCAGCCGCTGCGATCGTTCCCTGTACAATACTTGCAAGTTCTATTTGTGCAGCAAGAGTGGAGCAGGCTATTCCGGTAAAGATAAGCGAAACTCCCGAATGAGGCAGCAATGTAAGACCGAGATATTTTTGCACGGTATCAGGCATTTTCATAGATTTTGCACCAAGTCTCGCTCCGAAATATTTTTCCATGCCTCTCGCAATAATAAATAAGAAAGTGTACAGTCCTGCACCTAAGATCAGATGGTAATTCAACGGAGCGCCGAGATCAACAATGGCTGCAAGCAGACTGACGGCTAAGATCGGATGAAATTGCTCCGTTATTTCTTTTAAACGTTCCTCGCCTACCATATTGGTAAATGCGGCGGAAAATGAAACGCCCATCAGCATATAGTTCAATGTGATTCCGGATAATTTCGTATTGACAAACCAGCCGATACCGATAGTCAGCGTGATACCAGCAATCAGAACCGCCAGGGTTTGTAGTCTTCCTTTTGTTTTTTTCAGGAGCAAACCTGCGGGAAGTCCCAAAACGATGCCAATCATTACCGGCAGAAATATCATCAGCGGTATCATATATAATGGCAGCGAACCGCCCGAGGCAAATCCCGACACAACAGAATTCATCATGAAGAAAACCACGATCGCCACTACATCGTCCAGTACTGCCATTGGAAGCAGCGTATCGGTCACGGGATCGCTTGCATGAAATTTGTTAACGATAGACAGTGCCGGAGCCGGAGCGGTAGCCAATGCGATACTTCCAAAGACGAAAGCGAGATATATCCGAACGCCGGTCCATCCAAACACTATTCCGAAAATAAGCGTTACAAGGAAGAAAGTTCCCAACGATTGCGTTAATGTAGTGACAATAAGTCCCTTACCGTAATTTTTCAGTTTTTTCCATATAAGTTCCGTTCCAAGCATTAATCCGAATGCACATTGCATCCACATAATAATTACTTTATACCACGACGCATCCAGAACTTCCTGAGATATGGTCAATATAATTTTTCGTTTCTCGGCAAATTTTCACAAAGTAGGCGTTCTATGGTAAAGTGCAGCTAAGTGATATCAATTAAGTCGGAAAACAGCATCGTTTGTAAAATCACAATGGAGAAATCTGCCATTTTAAGAATTATGTAGAAGAAACGACCAATTCTTTTTGAAATATTGAATGCGACAATTGAGCGTATTCCGAATAACAAAAACAGCCACAGTGAGAAGAAATCACTATGGCTGTTGTGTATACTCCTTTGTACTCTCAATGGTAAAAAGTATTGCAAATTTGCATAAAATGGTGTATGATTATATCATAGAGGATCTGAATACTATTTGCATTCCGTGCAGATGTATTCAGGAACATTTTTTTCATGGATAACAGACTCGTAAATCCGCCAACCGCCTGCAAGATTAAAGCAATCATAACCGTTTCCCATTAAGATGCGGCAGGCAATATAGCTGCGTAAACCACTGTGGCAATGAACATAAACAGGCTTGTCCTTTGGAATTTCTGAAATGCGTTCTCTTAATGAATCCAGAGGAATGTTGGTAAATCCATCTATTTTACCTCGCCGCACTTCTGTGAAAGTCCTTACATCAAGGAGCGTCACACTGCCGTCATGTGGCAGTTTTTCAACGTCATCCCAGAAAAACTGCTTTATCTTTCCGGTAACGACATTTTCAGCAACAAATCCGAGCATATTGACTGGATCTTTGGCGCTGCCAAAAGGCGGTGCATAGCAAAGCTCAAGTTCTGTAAGATCAGTGATTTTTGCACCGAAACGGATTGCCGTTGCCAACACATCCATACGCTTGTCCACTCCGTCAAATCCGACGATCTGTGCGCCGAGTATTTTCAGTGTCTTTTTGTCCCAGAGCGCTTTTATCGACATATTGTTTGCTCCGGGATAATAGGAAGCGTGCGAACCGGAGTAAATATAGGTTTTGTCATAATCCATTCCTGCTGCTTGTGCAATTTTTTCATTGATGCCTGTCGTGGCAACAGTCATATCAAAAAGCTTTAGCACTGCCGAGCCTTGCGTACCTTTATATTCTGAGAATAAACCTGCAATATTATCTGCTGCAATACGTCCTTGTTTGTTAGCTGGTCCTGCAAGCGGGATAAATGCAGGGGATTTTGTAACAAAGTCTTCCACCTCCACTGCGTCACCAACTGCATAGATATGAGGAAGATTGGTTTTCATGTTTCGGTCAACGATGATGCTTCCTCGTTGGTTGGTCTGAATGCCGCATTCTTTTGCTAATTCTGTTTCGGGATGAACGCCAACCGACAGAATTACCATTTCGGCGTGAATTTCTCCGTTTTGTAAAATCACCTTGTGACCGTCAATTGCTTTCACACCGTTATTCAGATACAGATTGATTCCATTTGATTTGATGTAACGATGCACATCCGCTGCCATATCAAAATCAAGAGGAGCGATGAGATGATCGGCAAGCTCCACAATAGATACATCAAGTCCTGTCTCTTTCAGATTTTCTGCCATTTCAACGCCGATATAGCCGCCGCCCATCACAACTACTGATTTTGGCATTGCCCTTTCTATATATTCCTTGATTTTTAAAGTGTCGGGAATATTACGAAGTGTGAACACGAAATTGCTGTCGATTCCGTCAATATTCGGTCTGATAGGCTCAGCGCCGGGCGAAAGAATCAAATCATCATAACTTTCTGTATAGCTGCTGCCTGATTGCAAATTCTTGATCAAAACGGTTTTTGTATCAGGATCAATTTTCAACGCTTCGCTGTTCACACGAACATCAATATTGAATCTTGCCCGAAAACTTTCAGGTGTTTGCAGCGTCAGATTATTTTTATTAGTGATGACATTACCGATATAATACGGCAGTCCACAGTTGGCAAAGGAGACATATCCTCCTCGCTCTAATACAATGATCTCTGCCGATTCATCCAGTCTGCGTAGTCTCGCTGCCGCAGACGCACCTCCGGCGACACCGCCGATAATTACTGTTTTCATATATATTGTACCTCTTTTCTGAAAGGAGTTTTTTCAATGGAACAAAATTTGTTTGAAGCTGTCTATCGGGAAATATTCCCGTTCTGGAACGAAATATCAGAATCTGACCGTGAATGTATCTGCCGCAATTCCTTTGTTCAGACATATCCCAAAGGCGCAAATATTCACGGTGGGAACGAATGCTCCGGTGTTATTTTTGTGCGTTCAGGCAGTCTGCGGCTTTACATCATGTCGGAGGACGGCAAAGACATTACATTGTATCGTCTGCATAAGGGGGATATGTGTATGCTATCCGCCTCATGCGTCTTAAAAACAATTACCTTTGATGTGTTTGTCGATGCAGAGGAAGACAGTGAATGCTACGTCATCAGCGGTTCTGCTTTTGCGGAAGTTTCCTCCCGTAATCCGCAGATCAGAATTTTTGCACTGGAAACTGCCGTCAGCCGTTTTTCGGATGTGATGTGGGTCATGCAGCAGATTCTCTTTATGAGTATGGACAGACGGCTTGCGATTTTTCTCTCAGATGAGACAGCAAGAATCAATTCCGATACCATTACGCTTACTCATGAGCAGATAGCCCGATATATAGGCTCTGCCCGTGAGGTCGTATCAAGAATGCTGAAATATTTTGCAGGCGAGGGAATAGTTGAAGTCTCACGCAAGGGTATAAAAATTCTTGATAAAAAGCGTTTGCGTCAATTAGCCCTCTAACATGGCAAGAATCTGCGGCTTTGGTTTTGCTCCGACAGATTTCTGAATGATTCTGCCGTTTTTCATCACGACTAACATTGGAATGCTTGTCACTCCGAATACCTGTGCAAGTTCCGGTTCCTGATCTACATTGATCTTTCCGACCAGATACTGCGGATTTTCTTCTGCGATCTTATCCACCAAAGGAGACACCATACGGCATGGACCACACCAGTCGGCATAGAAATCGAGAAGAACCGGCTTATCGATTCCCTTTACGGAATCAAAATTGATTTTATTTACACTTAAAACTGACATATGAATTACCTTCCTTTATTTTTATTTACATCTTTAGTATACCCTGTTTTTACTTTTCTTTCTGTGACACGGTCACACTTTTTGCTTTGCAGATCAATTGCGTCATCGTTCCCATCGGACAGTACACACACCATGAACGTGGCTTGAATAAAATCATGGTAACAAATCCAAGCACGGTAGATGTGAGCATTACGCTGTAAAATCCGAAAGCAAACTGTGCCACTCCCGGCGAAAAGAGCGTTCCATGATATGCCCAGTGCCACGGAAGTTTGAATGTCCATAGCAGCTTTACTGTTTGGCTCAGGTCTTTGATTCCTGAAAATACCAGATAGGTATTCCAAAGCATCAGGAAAAACATCGCAAAAAAGAAGATCAGAAATCCGTATCGGAAATATTTTGATTTCATCCATTTCGGAATGTCTTTTTTACGGGAAAGTCCGAATTTTCCTCCTATCAAAGCAAATAACTGTCCTCGTCCGCAATATCTGTTGCAATATGCCTTGTTGCCTTTTACAACCGATATAATAATCGGTATGAAAAAGCAAAGCAATCCGAGCCATGCAAACAGAATATTGAAAAATCCTAATATCAGATATGTAAGCGAGAATATCCAAAGATAGTCATACCATTTTTTCTTTTGCTTCACTGTTCTGTCACCTCCAATGTAATCACGCTTGCAGGACATTCTTTGGCACATTTTCCACAGCCGACGCATAATTCATGATTAATTTCGGCATATATACCTTTTGGAATGGCAATTGCATTTTTCGGGCAAACCTTTATACAGCATCCGCAGGCGACGCATTCACGGATACTGACTGCTGCTTTTCTTTTTACCATAATAAATCTCCTCCTGTCATACTTACATTATACAGGAGGAGATTTATTTATTCTGTGACATAGTCACAAAACAAGAATTATTACTACACTTTCATCATTATATCCCATTACCATTGCATCAGTCATTATCATCTATTTTATAAATAGTCCTCTCTGATCGGGGTAAATACATCAATGACCTCACCGCCTTCAATTACTTCAAAGGAATGCGGCACATTGCCCGGAATTGCATAGCTGTCGCCCAGCTGCAATTCATATTCTTTCCCGTCAACCGTCATACGGTATTTGCCCGAAATGACATATCCGCTCTGCTCGTGAGGATGTTGGTGTAGCGCTGCAAAATTTCCTTCAACATAATTCATTTTGCGGACAATAGATTTTTCGCCGACTGCCAGCGAATCCAGCGAAACACCTTTGAACATTCTTTTCTTTGCATCTTCTTTTTTAGTTACCATGATAAACAGCTCCTTTAATATGAATCATTCATTGATTTTTGTTTTATTGACTGGAACGATATATTCACACTGTACATCACATCGTTCATATTCTGTTCTGTCTACTTCGACCTGTCGAAAACCGAATTTCTCATAGATGTGTAATGCGGGTTTTAAAATGTGATTTGAAATCAGAGTGAGTTTTTTTGCTCCATGTGCAATCGCGTAATCCATGCAGGCCTTGAAAACTGCACTTCCCGCACCGTGACCGCTGTAACGATCATCTGCTGCAAGCTTTAAAATTTCCCATGTATAGTTATCTTCGGGGATTGTCATACAGGTTGCAAGCACCTGATCGTTTTCAACCGCAAAATATATCATGCCACCTTTTTGTATGAAATCATCAGTATTCGATAGAATTTCACGGTCAGTTTCTTCCATGATAAAATATTTTTCCACCCACGCTGTGTTCAGTCTGATAAAGTCCTGCTTATATTTTTTCTGATATTCAATGACTTTCATAAAGTATACCTCCACTTTGAGAACAAGTTCTAAAATTGCAATCCGGTTTGCTTGACTTTATTGTAGCACATGGAGTATAATAAGTAAAGCGAATGTTTCTAATACAAACATTAGGAAAGGTGATTTGTCAGACATGAACCGTTATATTGCACTGGAAAAAATCATAGAACTTGGCAGTTTTACAAAAGCAGCAGACGTATTGGGATATACGCAGTCCGCTATGAGTCAGATGATCGCCTCTCTGGAAAAAGAATTGTCGATCAAACTGCTTCAACGTTCAAGAACAGGCGTGAAACTTACATTAGAGGGGGAGAAACTGTACCCGTTTATTGAACGGAGCATTTTGCAGTATCGTGCTATGCAGGAAAAGGCAAATGAAATCAAGGGACTGGAAACAGGAATCATTCGTGTCGGTACAATTTCAAGCATTACCTGCCACTGGATGCCAAAACTCATCAAAGGTTTTGAAGAATTGTACCCGAAAGTTCAATTTTTGTTTCATCAAGGGGATTATACCTCCATACAGGAATGGATCAAAACCGGAGCTGTGGATTTTGGATTTATCACACCTCCGGCTGTAACAGATCTTGAAACGATTACAATCAAGGATGGGGAAATGCTTGTTGTACTCCCGAAAGACCATCGTCTTGCAAAACACGAAACCATACAATTGGAGAAAATCGTATCTGAGCCATTTATTCTTCTGGAAGAAGGTCATTACAGTGAACCGCTGAATGCATTTCATGCCGCAGGTTTTGAACCAAATATCAAATATACGATTCATGATGACTATGCTATCATGAAAATGGCAGAAGCCGGACTGGGTATCAGTATTCTTGCAGAACTGATGTTAAGGCGAAACAACTATGACATCGTATGTATTCCGTTAGATCCGCCAATTTACAGAACGCTTGCGATCGGATACAAGGATAAAAACAGTTTGCCTGTTGCAGCAAAGTGTTTCATAGAATACTTATTGTCGAATAAAGATAATCTGCCGTGAGTGTCAGTTTGTTTTCCGAAGAGAATTTATTTTAAGTTCATTTTAACATTTCTCTAACATCTCACAAACATTTCGCAAACAATAGAGGTTTAGAATATATACAACAGATGAGGAAACATCTGAGACAAAAATAAACCGGAGGTACTTATTATGAAAAAGGAAAACTTTGTAACACTTGTCATGTCAACGATTGGAGGGCTTATCTTTGCACTGGGAATGTGCATGGCGCTTTTACCGGAATGGGACGCATTCACACCTGGAGTTGTATGCGGTGTGATTGGAGCAGTCGTTTTGCTGGCTATGGTAATTGTTCGTAGAAAAATGACAAATGCTCCTGTAATTAAGGTGAATGGCAGAACAGTCGGAATCGTAATTTACGGCGTCATTTCAACTATAGTTTTTGGTGTCGCAATGTGCATGACAATGGTCTGGGAAGGTCTCATGATACTGGGAATTATCGTGGGTATTGTCGGTATTGCTCTTTTACTCGGATTGATTCCGATGATCAAGGGCATAAAATAAATGGAGGTAATGAAAAATGGCAAAGTCAAAATTAGTCGAGGTAAACAAGAAAATTGAAGAAAAGGTAGTCGGAGCATACAAGGCTGTGGAAAACAGCGTGGTCGGCACTTATAAGAAGGTTGAAGACAAATTTGTTGACAGCTTTCTCACTAAAGATGGCGAAACAGTGGAAGATGCAAAAAGCAGAATTTCTGCAGAACAGAAGGCGAGAACCGAGTCCGCAAAAGCTGAAATGAAAAGAAAAAAGAAGAACAGAATGCCAGAATACAGGTAAGCATTGAAAAAAGCAGAAATGCGGGTAGAAAATAACGATCAGACGGCGGAGCGGAATACAGGCTCCGCCTATCTTGTAAACTTTTTATGAACATCAATTCTTTAACAAAACTTTAACATTAGTATGTTATGATAAGGCAAATTCAGAAAATGGAGGCTTGTAAATGTTTAAAATACTGCTTGTAGAAGATGATAAAGAGCTAAATAAAACTGTCTGCACCTATCTTAACAGAAACGGTTACGAAACAATCGGCTGTCTTGATGCAAATGACGCATATAACGAAATGTACGGCAATATGTTTGACCTTATTATATCTGATATTATGATGCCGAAAATCGACGGATTTGAATTTGCCGAAACTGTACGCTCACTGAATCAGGAAATTCCGATTCTTTTTATGACCGCAAGAGATGATTTTAATTCAAAACAGCGTGGTTATCGGCTTGGAATCGATGACTATATGGTAAAACCGATCGACCTTGATGAACTGCTTCTGAAAATTGGTGCTTTGCTAAGACGTGCAAAAATTGCCAGTTCCAAAAAGCTGATTGTGGGAAAACTTATTCTTGATGTAGAGGAACGCTCTGCTGTTCTTGACGGCGAAGACATTCCTTTGACTGTTCGTGAATTCAATCTGCTGTATAAGTTGTTGTCTTATCCGAAAAGGACCTTTACCCGTTCTCAACTGATGAACGAGTTCTGGGACGCCGAAACTGACAGCAGTTCCAGAACAGTTGATGTATATATGCGAAAGCTGAGAGAAAAATTTGAAAAATGCGATGATTTTGAAATTGTTACAGTTCATGGTTTAGGCTACAAGGCGGTACTGAAATGAAGAGAAATAGTCTGAACAAATTTGCTTTTGCCTTAATGAGATTTGTATGTTTCTTTGGTTCGATGTCTTTTGTAATAACCTGTTCTTTTCTGATATTTCTGCGGTCAATGAATCTTGAACGTGAGATATTGGAAAAAAATGCGAAACTTACCTTTTTAAATATTTTCATTCTTACGTTTTTATTTTGGATGATTGATATGATCCGAAGAAAAATAACTGTTGAACGTCCTGTAAAAAATATCATCAAAGGACTGGATAAAATAACAAGCGGTGATTTCAACAAGAAAATACCTAATATTCGGGAGCTTACCAACACAAATCAATTTAATATTATCATAGACCAGATCAATCAAATGG
>CAJKFZ010000057.1 GCA_905199285.1 uncultured Ruminococcus sp. | reverse complement strand
AGTAAAATCAGTGAAAGAACTTCTCCAATTTTTACAATTTCAAAATATAAAGAATATGTAAATACAAACGTGCGAAAACTAACTTCTAATGAAATAAAACAATATATTTCTGAACAAATCGCTTTCCGTTCTTTTAAAAACGAATAATGCTATATAATAAAGCCACCGCATAAATGCAGTGGCTCTGTTTTTTATGAAACCATTCCGTTTGAAGTGAACGGCGCTTCAGCTTCACGAATGAAGAATCCCTGCTTAACTCCGCAAACAGGACAGGTTGTTGGCGGTTCGCTTCCAACATGAATATGTCCGCAGTTCAGGCACATCCAGCGTTCTTCCGTGCTTTCGGAGCGGAACATCATTCCGTCCCTCCAGAGTTTAGCGTAATATTCAAATCTTGCACGATGAGAGTTCTCGATCTCGCCTATCATTTTGAATTTGGATGCAGCCTCCGTAAAGCCTTCGTTCTGAGCTATCAGCGCAAAATCAGGATAAACGATTCCAAATTCGTCACTTTCAGCCTTAGCGGCAGAATCAAGAAGCTGCTGAATATCCGTATATGCGTCGGCAGGATATCCTGCGGTTATTTCGATATTCTCGCCAGCCGCTTCCTTCAAAAGATTAAAGAAAATAATTGCGTGCTGCTCTTCTTGCTCTGCCGTGAAACGAAACATTCTTTCAAGAGAGACAAGATACTGCTTCTGAGCAATCAGTGCAGATTGATAATAACGCTGTCTCGCCTGAGATTCTCCTGCAAAAGCTCGCATAAGATTGATTTTGGTCTGACTTTCATTAAAATTTATTTTCATAATTAATACCTCCTTTTTAATTTTATTATGCTCAGAATTCAGATAAAAATACATTCAAAAACAAAAGGAGCGAACCAAAAGTCCGCTCCTTAATAATTTATACGTTGTTAACTTTTCTCTTAACGTAAGAGGTATGAAGAATCTCATGAGCCTTGTGGCTACCGGGTTCGCCAAGATATGTCTCGTAAACTTCCTTGATAGCAGGATTTTCGTGAGACTGTCTGATCGGCATGGAAGCGTCGATATCGTAAAGCACCTTAGCTCTTTCTGCTCTGAGGTCTACAAAGTTTCTTACGCTCATTGGCTGCTGAGGCTGTCCTCCGCCGTTTACACAACCACCGGGACATCCCATAATTTCAATAAAGTGATAGTCAGCTTCGCCCTTCTGTACTTTTTCAAGAAGTTCCTTAGCGTTTGCAAGTCCGCTTGCAACAGCAACTTTAACGTCAAGATCGCCGACCTTGTATGTTGCTTCCTTGATTCCTTCCGTTCCACGAACTTCCGGAAGATCGGTCACATTTTCACCTGTAAGAGTATATACGGCAGTTCTGAGAGCAGCTTCCATAACTCCGCCTGTAGCACCGAAAATAACGGCAGCACCGGTTGAAATTCCAAGCGGATCGTCAAATTTTTCATCGGGAAGAGCATTGAAATTGATTCCTGCACGCTCGATCATTCTGCCAAGTTCACGAGTTGTGAGAGCAAAGTCAACATCCGGAACTCCAGCTGCGCTCTGATCGTCACGTCCGATCTCAAACTTCTTAGCAGTACATGGCATGATAGAAACCATAACAATATCCTTAGGATCAAGTCCCATTTTTTCAGCGTAATATGTTTTAGCCATTGCGCCAAACATCTGCTGAGGTGACTTGCAGGAAGAAAGATTCTCGGTCATTTCAGGGAAGTAATGCTCGCAGTATTTGATCCATCCTGGTGAACATGAAGTGATCATTGGAAGGACTCCGCCGTTCTTTACACGGTCGATAAACTCGTTGGCTTCCTCCATGATAGTAAGGTCAGCCGAGAAATCGGTATCAAAAACCTTGTCGAAGCCCAGTCTTCTGAGAGCGGCAACCATTTTGCCCTCAACATTTGTTCCGATCGGCAGACCGAAGCACTCTCCGAGAGCTGCACGAACGGCAGGAGCTGTCTGAACAAGAACTGTCTTATCAGGATCGGCAATTGCCTCAAGAACAGGCTTTGTATAGTCCTTTTCGGAAATTGCTCCGACAGGACATACTGCAATACACTGTCCGCATGAAACGCAGCTTGTCTCGCCAAGTCCCATATCGAATGCAGAGCCAATATAAGTCTTGAATCCTCTCTCGTTAGCGCCGATTACGCCGATTCCCTGGGTTTTGGAACATACGGCTACGCAGCGGCGGCAAAGGATACATTTATTATTATCACGATACATATGAGCCGCACTGTTGTCGATCTCATATTCATTTTTTGCTCCGTCGTAAACAGAAGCGTCTTCAACACCGTAATCCTTTGCAAGCTTCTGAAGTTCGCAGTTTCCGCTTCTTACGCAGGAAAGGCACTTTCTGTCATGAGTTGAAAGAATAAGCTCAAGGGTTCTCTTTCTTGATTCAATAACCTTAGGTGTGCTTGTGAGGATTTCCATATTATTTGAACACGGATAAACGCAGGCTGCAACAAGACGGAATCCCCTGCCCTCGTTGACCTCGGTTACACAGATACGGCAAGCGCCGATCTCGTTGATTTCTTTCATATAACAAAGTGTAGGAATCTCAATACCTGCAATATGAGCAGCTTCAAGGACAGTTGTGCCCTTAGGTACGGATACTTCAACACCATTTACTTTTACTGTTAAATTTTCCATCTTAATTCCTCCGCTTATTTCTTGATGATTGCCTTGAACTTACACGATTCAATACAAGCACCGCACTTTATACACTTATTTGTGTCGATTTCCATTGCAGCAAGCTTCTTGCCGGGAGCAATATAATCTGTTCTAGAGATCGCTGCCGCAGGACACTGCTTAGCGCACATTCCGCATCCGATACATTTATCCTTAACGATCTCAAAGCGGAGAAGATGCTTACATACGCCTGCCGGACATTTCTTATCGACAACATGGGCTATGTATTCGTCACGGAAGTAGCGAAGCGTTGAGAGAACCGGGTTAGGAGCTGTCTGTCCGAGACCGCAGAGTGAATTAGACTTTATATGATAGCAAAGCTGTTCAAGCTTATCAATATCCTCAAGAGTTCCGTTGCCCTTTGTGATCTTATCAAGAATTTCATACATTCTCTTTGTACCGATACGGCATGGAGTACACTTTCCGCATGATTCATCAACAGTAAATTCAAGGAAGAACTTAGCGATATCAACCATACAGTTATCCTCGTCCATAACGATAAGACCGCCTGAACCCATCATAGAGCCGATACCGATAAGGTTATCGTAGTCGATCGGAATATCGAAGTTTTCGGGTGAAATACATCCGCCGGAAGGTCCGCCTGTCTGAGCAGCCTTAAACTTCTTTCCATTAGGAATACCTCCGCCGATCTCTTCAATAACTTCACGGAGAGTTGTACCCATAGGAACTTCAACAAGACCTGTGTTCTTGATCTTTCCGCCGAGAGCAAATACCTTTGTTCCCTTTGATTTTTCTGTTCCCATTCCTGCAAACCACTCAGCTCCGTTAAGGATGATCTGTGGGATATTAGCGTATGTTTCGACATTATTAAGAATTGTCGGCTTCTGGAAAAGACCTTTTTCAGCAGGGAAAGGAGGTCTTGGACGAGGTTCTCCACGATTTCCTTCGATAGAAGTCATAAGAGCTGTTTCCTCGCCGCATACGAAAGCGCCTGCACCGAGTCTGAGGTCGATATCGAAGCTGAAATCTGTTCCGAAGATATTCTGTCCGAGCATTCCTGCTTCACGAGCCTGAGCGATAGCGATATTAAGTCTTTCAACAGCAATCGGGTACTCGGCACGAACGTAGATATATCCCTGTTTTGCGCCTATTGCATAGCCGGCAATGGTCATTGCTTCAAGAACAACGTGCGGGTCGCCTTCAAGAACGGAACGATCCATAAATGCACCCGGATCTCCTTCGTCAGCGTTACAGCAGACATACTTCATGTCAGCATCGGGAACGATATTTCTTGCAAGCTTCCACTTCATACCTGTCGGGAAACCGCCGCCTCCACGTCCACGGAGACCGGAATCAAGGATAGTCTGAATAACATCCTCCGGTGACATTGAAGTAAGAACCTTACCGAGAGCCTCATAGCCGTCACGGCCTATGTATTCATTGATATCTTCCGGATTGATAACACCGCAGTTTCTGAGCGCAACACGGTGCTGTTTTTTATAGAATGACGTGTCATCAAGAGATTTTATCGTATCACCCTCAACAGTTTCCTCGTAAAGGAACTCCTTAACGGGATTACCATCAATAAGATGCTCGTCAACGATTCTCGGAATCTCGTCTACATCCACACGGGAATAGAATGAGCCTTCGGGATAAACGATCATGATCGGACCTCTTTCGCAAAGTCCGAAGCATCCTGTTTTAACTATCTGTATTTTATCTGTAAGTCCCTTTGCAGCAAATTCTTCTTCAAGCTTCTCGATTATTTTCGGTGAACCTGAAGAAGTACAGCCTGTACCGCCACAGACAAGAACGTGTCTTTCATATTTTGAAGAAGCGTCGCCGTGAGTTCTGAGGGCAACCTCACCCTTCATGCTGTCTCTGACAACCTTGAGTTCCTCAAGAGTTTTCATATGTTAACCTCCTAAATGGTATTGTATGTAGACTTAAGCGTATTTTTCAATGATTCTGTCAACGTCGTCAACAGTAAGACGACCGTAAACGTCTTCGTTAACAGTAAGAACAGGGGCAAGTCCGCAGGCGCCGATACAACGGCAGGCTTCGAGAGAGAATTTTCCGTCAGGAGTACATTCTCCGCCGCTTATACCAAGCTTTTCCTGAAGTTTATCATAAATATCGCCCGAACCTTTTACATAGCAGGCTGTACCAAGACAGACAGAAATAGTATATTCGCCCTTTGGATAAAGCGAGAACTGTGCATAAAAAGTTACAACGCCATAGATTTTTTCAAGTGGAATACCAGTTTTATCGGAAATAATTGCCTGAACCTCGATCGGAAGATAGCCGTAAATTTCCTGAGCCTTCTGAAGAATCGGCATAAGAGCACCCTTGCTGTTTTTCTTCTCTTCAATTACTTTGAGCAGCTGAGCCTCTTGTTCAGGAGTACCCTTAAAGGGAACAGTTGATTTAGCTGAATTCATTAGATGAACCTCCTTGATTATATTGCTCCCCCAACTAACTCTTAAAGTTCAGGTTTTGTTCGGAAAGCATAATACTGCGTCAGAAAAACTTGTAATATCATAATATCACTGCATTTTTCTTACTTGTCTGCTGCCACCTAACTTCACATAATTCTGTGGAAGTCAATTTCGGGGGCAATAATTATGATTTAATACAATAACAAAATACTATTTCTGGAATATATATTGCATCTCACATATCTTTATATATTGTATCATATAAACCGATGAATTTCTATTTCTTTTTTAAACTAATTTGCATTATATTTTTTGTTAATTGTGCACAAATTAGTTTTCACATACTAACAATTTTGAATAAAAATACATTGAAATACATCTTGCGGATAAAAGCAAAATCAATATTCCGACATATTTTTAAAACTGCTTACTTATTATCTTAAATTTCACATCTTATTATGCTCAAATTTTATTGACAAATCAAGAAAATTATTGTATATTTATTTATAGGAAATCATATTCTAAGCTAAAAGACTCTCAGCTTTATTTCAGGAGGTTTTTATGAACATACCACAAGATCCGGCTATTCTTCTGAGCTATATAAATACCATGCTCAGAGACGAATATTCCAATTTAGATGAACTTTGCAAAAGTCTCTGTATCGAAAAAGAATATATAGAAAACAAACTCGCTGCTATAGGATATGTTTACAATTCAAATCAAAATCGTTTCATGTAATTGACGCTGTGCGTCAGGATGGAGGGAATATGAAACAAATATTAAAAAAATTTACCGCCGCAGCATTGTCAGCAATGCTTTCTTCTGCATATTTCTGCACTTTTTCTTCTTTTGCAGAATCAGACGGCAGTGAAGAAAAAAACACGGTTACCATTCACTTCGATCTTTCGGAAGAAGGCGTTTCAGTTGAAGAGGACGAGGACGGAAATCCACAGGAAATCACTGATATAACTGCCGATCCCAACTCATCTGTAAGACTTCCTGAACCAAGACTCGTTAAAGACGAATACCTTTTTTCCGGATGGACGATCGACGGAGTAAGAGGATACACCCCTGGCGCTGTCATGCAGGTTCAGGATGAAGATGTAACACTTACTCCCGTATGGTATGCTATTGATGACAGAAACTATTATAATGTTGAATATTATGTCGAAGTTGACGGCGAGGTTATAGACACTTCTAAAAACCTTCCGTCTCTTGAAAGAAAAAAAGGTGAATTTGTAAGCGTTTCACTTTTTGCTTTAGATCATCCGAATAATACTCATATCCAGATTGGATGGATATATGACGGAACAGCATTCCTCGGTCAGCAGCAAATAATAATGCCTGATCACGATATAGTACTTACACCCAACTGGCTCAAATATTATAAACTCATTTACTCCGCCGGAGATGTTGACCGTCTTACTGGCGCATCTTTTAATGAATTTGAAAGAGCTGAAACTACGTCTACAGATACTCCTGAAGCAGGAAGATTCTCACGAAAAGGCTTCAAGATTATTGGCTGGCAGAGCGATTACGACGGAACTATCTACACACCGCTTTCAAAATTTATCATGCCCAGCCAGGATACCACTCTTACCGCTGTATGGGAACCACTTGAATATGTTGTTGTTTTCAAACCGGGAACGGGAAAAAGTTCAGACAATATTAAAATCAGCGGTAAAACAGATGAATCTATCATATGTCCCGATATCAACATAAAAAAAGACGGATATTACTTCGACGGATGGCAATATGAAGATAAGCTGTTTAAGGCAGGAGAAGAATTCCTTATCGAAGGAGCTCCTCCCGGAATGGGAATCGCTTTAAACGCTGTATGGAAGGAAGGAACAGCTCCTCCGACAGAAAATCCGGTTGTGCAGTATGGCGACGCAAATTTAGACGGAGACATTGATATGTCTGATGCCGTTCTTATTATGCAGTCACTCTCCAATCCCGATAAATACGGTCTTTATGGTTCGGATGAAAGCGCAATCACACAACAGGGAATGATAAATGCCGACTGCTGCAATACAGGCGACGGTGTTACAAATCAGGATGCCCTTGCAATACAGAAATATAAACTTGAGCTTATCATCTCACTTCCATTAATAGAAAAATAATTGTATATAACTTGATATTAAATCTATGCTGCTGCTTTTATGCGGCAGCTATTTTTATATGATTGACTATTTTATGGTAATGTGATATAATTATGGATATAATACTATAGAAATACTTTATTTGGAGGATATTATTATGATTACATTTGAAGAAGCAAAGGATATTCTTTCAAAGTACGGTCAGGAACACATTCTTAAATATTATGATGAAATTTCCGACTATGAAAGATCCGATCTTCTTAAACAAATCGAAACGATTGATTTTTCAGTTCTTGAAGCCTTGAAAAACGATAAGGATATTACTGCTAAAAGAGGTGTATTTGCACCTCTCGGAGCTGTTACAGTAAAAGACATCGAAAAAAACAGCAGTGAATATTCAAAAATCGGTATTGAAGCGATAAAGTCCGGAAAGATCGCAGCCGTTCTTCTTGCCGGAGGTCAGGGAACCCGCCTTGGTTTCGATAAGCCTAAGGGAATGTTCAATGTCGGCATCACTAAGGAATTGTATATTTTCCAGTGTCTTATCAATAATTTAATGGACATTGTAAATCTTACAGGAGTCTGGATTCCTCTTTATATTATGACGAGCGAGAAAAATAATACTGATACTGTAGAATTTTTCAAAGAGAAGAATTATTTCGGCTACAACAGCAGCTATATTAAATTTTTCGTTCAGGATATGGCTCCGTCTGTTGACTACAGCGGAAAAATTTATATGGAAGATAAAGCAAAGATCTCGCTTTCGCCAAACGGAAACGGTGGTTGGTTCTCGTCTATTGCAAGAGCTGGTCTGCTGGATGATATCAGAGAAAAAGGCATTGAATGGCTGAATGTTTTTGCCGTTGACAATGTACTTCAGAGAATTGCAGACCCACTTTTTGTCGGAGCAATGATAAACTCCGGACTGCAATCGGGCGGAAAGGTTGTAAGCAAAGCCGATCCGGAAGAACGTGTGGGAGTTCTTTGCCTTGAAGATGGACAGCCTTCAATCGTTGAGTATTACGAAATGACGCACGAAATGCGTACGCTTCTTGATGAAAACGGAGAGCTTGCTTATAAATACGGCGTCATTCTGAATTATCTTTTCAATGTTGACAAGCTTGAATCACTTCTTAAAGACAAACTTCCAATCCACATCGTTGAGAAAAAAATCCCGCATATGGACGAAAACGGAAATCATGTAAGTCCGGAATCGCCCAACGGATATAAATTCGAGGCTCTGGTTCTTGATATGATCCATATGCAGGAAAGCTGTCTCGCTTACGAAGTTATCCGCAATAAAGAATTTGCTCCTATTAAAAATGCCACCGGAGTTGATTCTGTCGAATCCGCAAGAGAGCTTCTTAAAGAAAACGGTGTACAGCTATAATCTAACTATTGATCAGAGGAAAAAATGAGTAAATTATTAAAGTATCTTAGAAACTACAAAAAAGAACTTGTTTTCGGACCTTTTTTCAAACTTCTTGAAGCTATATTTGAACTTATTGTCCCTGTAGTTATGGCAAAAATAATTGATAACGGAATCGGAAACAATGACAGCGGCTATATTTTCAGAATGTGCGGACTTATTGTTCTTCTTGGAGTATGCGGACTCGGATTCGCCCTGACCTGTCAGTATCTCGCTGCTAAATGTGCGTACGGTTTCGGAACTGAACTTCGTACTGCCCTTTACAAGCATATCAATAAACTTTCCTACAGCGGAATAGATAAAATCGGAACCGCTTCCCTTGTAAATCGTCTTACAAATGATTCCAATACGGTTCAGAACGGTGTTAATATGTTCATCCGGCTTGCCGTAAGAGCGCCGTTCCTTGTTATCGGTGCGACTGTTATGGCTGTTACGATAGACGTTAAGCTTTCGCTGATATTTTTTATTGTTGCGCCTTTTATTTCAGCCGTGATTTTCATGATAATGCGCAAGACAATTCCAATGTACAAGCAAACTCAGAAGCGTCTTGATAAGGCTTCAATGCTCACAAGAGAGAATCTTGAGGGAACAAGAGTTATCCGTGCATTTTCACGTCAGCAGGAGGAAATAGACGAATTTAAAGAAGCTGTTGACGATATTGCCGATTGCTCCGTAGCTGTCGGAAAAATCTCGGCAATACTCAATCCTGTTTCGTTTATGGTAATGAATCTCGGTATCGTTGCTATAATATGGTTCGGCGGAGTTCGTATCGACGGCGGAAGTCTTACTCAGGGCGAGCTTACCGCTTTCACCAACTATATGACTCAGATCCTGCTTGCTCTTGTCGTTCTTGCAAACCTGATAATCACATTCACAAAAGCTTTTGCATCGGCTAACCGTATAAGAGAAGTTTTCGAGATCGCTCCCGAAGAAATGGGAGAAAAAGAGAATATCGCTGCTTCTTCAGACAATATTCTCGAATTCAGAAACGTTTCCTTTTCTTATCCGACAGCTGGAGACGAATCATTAAAAAATATTTCATTCACACTTAAACGAGGTCAGATGCTTGGCATAATCGGCGGTACAGGAAGCGGTAAGTCAACTCTTGCAAGCCTTATCCCCTGCTTTTATAAAGCAAGCAAGGGAGAGGTTCTTGTTGCCGGAGTTAATGCAAACGAATATGCTCCCGACGCTCTCCGACGCTCGGTGGGCTATGTTCCACAGAAAGCCGTACTTTTTTCCGGAAGTGTAAGAGATAACATGAAGTGGCGGAAAGCCAACGCTTCTGATGAGGAAGTAATTGCTGCTCTAAAAACCGCTCAGGCATGGGATTTCGTTTCATCAAAACCATCTGGACTCGATACGCCGGTTTCTCAGGGAGGAAAAAATTTCTCAGGCGGTCAGAAACAGAGAATTTCAATCGCCCGTGCCTTGGTCGGACATCCGGATATAATCATACTTGACGACTCAACAAGCGCTCTTGACTACTCGACCGATCTCGCTCTTAGAAAAGCTTTGAAAGAGGATATGGCAGATACGACAATTATCATGATCTCTCAGCGTACAACTTCTCTTAAAGACGCCGATCTTATTATCGTTATGGACGACGGAGAAGCCGTTGGAATCGGTACGCATGACGAACTTCTGAAAACCTGCGGAGTTTATAATGAGATATATCTTTCGCAGATAAGTGAAAAGGAGGACGGAAAAAATGCTTAAAACCCTTAAAAGAGTAGCTTCATATGCCCGTCCTTACCTTAAATTTTTTGTGATGACTATAATTTTCGCTGCTGCCGGAGTCTCGCTTTCTCTTGCTGTTCCGATATTTATAGGAGAAGCCGTTGACTGCTGCGTTGGTAAAGGAAACGTTGATTTTGACGAGTTGAAAAAAATCGTAATAACGCTCGCCGTAATCGTTGTCGCAAGCGGTTTGTTCCAGTGGCTAATGAGCTTATGTACGAATAAGCTTGCATTTTTCACAGTTCGTGACCTTCGTGCTGATATTTTCAATAAATTGGAACGTGTTCCGCTCAAATATATCGACGGACACACAAAGGGTGAACTCACAAGTCGAGTTATCAACGATATAGAGATAATTTCTGACGGTCTGCTTCAGGGATTCACACAGTTTTTCAGCGGCATTATAACGATTATCGGTACGCTGATATTCATGATGACTATCAATATTAAAATTGCTCTGGTCGTTGTTCTACTCACTCCGCTCTCGTTTATTGCAGCTTCTAAAATTACAAAAGCTTCTCACGATTCGTATGTGAAACAGTCAAAACTCAGGGGCGATATGGTCGCTCTCGCAGAGGAAATGGCAGGCAATCAAAAGCTTATAAAAGCGTTTGTCTACGATAAACGTGCTGAGGAAAGATTCGACGCTATTAATAAAGAATACGGCAATATCGGTGCTAAGGCAACGTTTTTCAGCTCTATGACCAATCCGACAACTCGTTTCGTGAACGGTCTTATTTATGCGGCAGTAGGTTTGCTCGGCTCGCTCGGAGCAATCGGATATTCGTCTTTTGTAGGAGCGATATCTGTCGGAAAACTTTCAAGCTTTCTCGCATACTCAAACCAGTACACAAAGCCGTTTAACGAAATATCAGGCGTTTTTGCAGAACTTCAGAACGCTGTCGCCTCCGCTCAGAGAGTCTTTGACGTTCTTGATGAAGAAGAAGTTCCGGACGATTCCGATAAGGAAAAACTCGATAACTGCTCAGGCGAACTTAAATTTACAGACGTTTTCTTCTCATATACTCCCGAAACGCAGCTGATCCGCAATTTCAACCTCGATGTACGACCGGGCGAACGAATCGCAATCGTCGGACCGACAGGCTGCGGAAAATCTACCATAATAAATCTGCTTCTGAGATTTTACGATATCAACAGCGGAAAAATTGAAGTTTCAGGCAAAAATATCTCCGATATTACAAGAGACAGTCTGCGCAGCAATTTCGGAATGGTTCTTCAGGATACATGGATTTTCACGGGAACTGTTGCGGAAAATATTGCTTACGGTCTTCCCGAAGCGTCTCGTGAACAGGTGATCGAAGCGGCAAAATCGGTTTATGCTCATGGATTTATCAAAAGGCTTCCAAACGGATACGATACGGTTATAAGTGAGGATAGCGGTCTTTCTCAGGGACAAAAACAGCTTATCTGTATTGCAAGAATCATGCTGATGAATCCGCCTATGCTTATTCTCGACGAAGCGACAAGTTCTATCGACCTCAGAACTGAACAGCGTATTCAGAAAGCTTTTACAAAGCTTATGGAAGGACGAACAAACTTTGTTATCGCTCACCGTTTATCAACCATCAAACATTCCGATATAATTCTCGTTATGAATAACGGAAATATTATCGAACAGGGAAGTCATAAAGCACTTATGAAAAACGGCGGATTTTATTCCGAGCTTTACAACAGTCAGTTTGCAACATCTTAATTTTCTAATAATAAAGGGCTATTGCAATTTCTTGCAGCAGCCCTGTTTTTTATTTATTGTATAATTTCCCTTGCCATGTATCAAGCTCGGCAAGACGCTTGTCTATTCCTCCGAGAACAGATATTTTGTCTGCACTCCACTTTGGTGCAACAAGCTTTGATTTGTCACCATCGCCTGTGATACGTTCTATTACAATTTCAGGAGGAAGCAGCTCAAGCTGACGAACGATAATGTCAATATACTGCTCTTTTGAAAGAAGACCGAATTCTCCGTTATTATACATTTTTTCAAGAGCAGTTCCTTTTATAATATGGAGCATCTGAAGCTTTACTGCCGATGGTTCAAGTCTCGCTGCCTCCGAAACAGTTTCACACATCATCTCGAACGATTCGTTCGGCAGACCGTTTATAATATGGAGACAAGTTCGTAACCCTTTTTCTTTAAGTCTAAAAAATCCTTCCGTAAACTCTTCATGAGTACAGCAGCGGTTTATAAGAGAAATTGTGGAATCGTGCATAGTCTGCATTCCAAGCTCCACGGTAAGATCGGTACGCTCGCTTATACGGCAGAGCAAGCTGATTACATCATCCGAAAGACAATCTGCTCTTGTACCTATCGAAATTCCGATAACATCAGGAAAATCAAGAGCTTCCATATAACATTTTTCAAGGACGTCGATTGGCGCATAGGTGTTGGTATTAGCCTGAAAATATGCAATAACCGGAACATTATCTCCGTTTTTGGCTACAATTCTTTTTCTTTCCGATTCAAGCTGCTGTGTTATTGTGAGATTCGGCGAGGTAAAATATCCGCTTCCGCCATCACAGAAAATACATCCTCCCCTTCCCTTGCTTCCGTCAATATTCGGACAGCTAAATCCACATTCCAGAACAGCTTTGAATATTTTTCGTCCGTAAACTTTTTTGTTGTAATAATTCAACGTATGATACCGCTTATTGTCGCTTGAATAGATAAATGGATTTTTCATAATACTTCACTCCTCAGATAGTCTAATTATATCATAAGAACGTAAAGACTTCAAGATAATTTCTTGTCAGAAACATAAGAATATCTTTCCCTCACCCCAAAACGACAGAAATCGTATTAACATCGCCGAGCATATCAGCGGGAACG
>CAJKFZ010000056.1 GCA_905199285.1 uncultured Ruminococcus sp. | reverse complement strand
AAAGTCTGTTTATAAGCTGGAGTTCTTTTTCTGTAAGTTTATGACCTGAGGAATAAACGATCATATCTTTAAAACTGTTGTCCCTGAAAGCGCATTTTCTCTGAATAAGACCGTATTTTCCGCATAAGCTGGACGGAACAGGCGAATCGAGCATGAAAGCCTGCGGAACGGTTAAAAGGAAATCAAGTGCGCTTCCACGGTCGAACATACAAACTCTTTTAACAGGAACGTCTGCCGGACGGTTTTCAGCAAACAGCTTTTCTACAGCTCCGGGAATATACGGAACGGAATCGTCTCCCTGACAAAGCTCGGTATACTGAGAAGAAAGCTCGGCATAATTAAGACTGTCGTCGTTTGCAACAGGATGTTCCGCTGACATTACAGCGAGCATTTCATATTCCCAGAGAAGCTTGCCGTCGAGATTTTTTTCGGCGAGAAAATCGGTGAAATACTTTTCGTGCGCCGTATTATAGCGTATGATCCCGAAGTCGTATCCATGCTCACGAATGTGTTCGATAGTTCTCATTGAATTTGTTTCGCAGAAATAGATCTCCATATCATCACAAGATTCCATTGCCGCGATATATTCTGAAAAAGCTTTGGAGATATATCCGGCTCTCGGAACAGAGATCCTCAGCTTGCGGTTTTGTTCCTTGTCGGGAGCGTGTATAGACTCCATATTGTCTATCTGTATAAGTATCTGTTTCGCATATCCCAGAAATTTAAGTCCCTGATCGGTTGGGATAACTCCCTTGGAGGTACGGCGAAAAATAGTTATACCGAGGGTGTTTTCAAGCTCTTTGATAGCTTTGCTCAGATTTGGCTGAGCCATATAAAGATTTTCAGCCGCTTGAGTTATAGAGCGTGTTTTTTCGATTTCAACTGCATATTTGAAGTGCAGAGTATTCATCGTTGCGTCCTCCTGTCTGTAAAATATATGAGAACAAGTTCTTACTTCTTGTCTTTTTCGTCAATCGGACGAATCGGCTTGCATGGATTTCCGACAGCCACAAATCCTGACGGAATATCGTGAACGACAACGCTTCCGCCGCCGATAACAACGTTGTCGCCTATTGTAACGCCGGGCATTACGCAGACGTTCCCGCCTATCCAGACGTTGCTTCCGATTTTGATAGGCTTTGCGTATTCAAGACCGGAATTTCTTGTTTCATAATCAAGCGGATGACCTGCGGTATAGAATCCGCAGTTTGGGCCGATAAAAACGTTGTCTCCGAAAACGACTTCTGCGCAGTCGAGGATAACGCAGTTGTGGTTTGCGTAAAAATTATCTCCGATGATGATATTGTAGCCGTAATCGCAGAAAAAATTTGCTTCTATCCATGTGTTTTCGCCTCTGAGAGCGAGGAGTCTGTCGAGGAGACGTTCTTTTTTCTGGAAGTCGTTATAAGGCGAAGCGTTATATTCCATACAAAGTTTTTTTGCGTTTATACGGTCGGAAACAAGCTCGCTGTCGTTACCGTTATAAAGCTCGCCTGCCTGCTGTTTTTCTTTTTCAGTCATTTTAACCTCCGCTGCGGAATTACCGCTTGCTGCCCTTTGAACCGAAGCTTCCTCCCATTGAAAGGATGTTTGTTTCAAAGGTGTAGTTGATTTTTTCTCCCTGTCTGTGACGTTTCAGAGCAAGCTGTATCATACGTTCAAGAAGCTCTGAATATTTAACTCCCTTTGGTTCCCAGAGATAAAATGCAAGAGAACCGGGGATGGTGTTTATTTCATTTATGTAAATTTTGTCCGTTGCCTTATCGAGCATGAAGTCGATACGGGTAACGCCGTTGCAGCCGAGATAGCGGAATGCGTCCACTGCTGTTTTGCGGACGAATTCTTCCTGTTCGGGAGTAATTTCGGCAGGGATTTTTCTTTTAAGAGTAGCCATACCCTTGCTTCCGCCTGACTTTCCTCCGCCGACGTATTTGTCCTTATAGCTGAGAATTTCGTCCTGCTGAACAGGTTCTTCACAAACTGAAGCTTCTGCGGATTCGCTGTCGCCGACTACGGAGCAGTTTATTTCTTTAAGCTGAACGACGGCTGGTTCGACAAGAATTTTGTCAGCGAACTCGAATGCTTCCTCGATAGACTTGATAAGACCGTTTCTGTCGGAGGCTTTGGAAATTCCGACGCTCGAACCGAGGTTTATCGGCTTTACGATGACCGGATAGCTGAATTTTGCTTCAACCTGATCAACGAGACTGTCAATCTTATCGAGATCAAAAGAAGAAAAGCGGCAGCAGTCAAGAACGGGGAATCCTGCGTCCTTGAGGAGTATTTTCATGACGAACTTATCCATTCCGACAGCGGAAGCGAGAACGTCGCATCCGACATATGGAAGGTCGAGTGTCTGGAGATATCCCTGTAAAGCGCCGTCCTCAACGTTTGTACCGTGGACGATAGGAAATGCGATGTCGACATCCGAGATAAGGTTAGAACCGAATTTCTTCATTTTCTGACGGATAAGCTGAACCTTGCCCTCGCTTCTTACGAAAACGCATTCCGTACACTCTTTAAGCAGAGCCGGAATATCCTTGTAGGAATTGATATCGAAGAGCTTTTCACTCGTGAAAAATTCGCTTTCCTTGGTCATATAAACGGGGATGATGTTATATTTTTCCTTGTTCATGCTTGCCATAGCCTGAACAGCCGAAATTACTGAAACTTCATGCTCGACGCTTCTTCCGCCGAAAAGTACTGCAAGATTGATCTTCATTGAAATTGTCTCCTTTATAGCAATTGATTTTGTGCGATATTAAGGGAATTCTGTCCTCTTATATCTTTGCAGAGGACGGATATATTTTATTGGACATTGTCCTAATTATTCTGATACTCATTTATGGGTATCAGAATAATTAATACTGGGTTTCCAAAGGGTGGATTCACCCTTTGGCAGGGGTATAAGGGGATAGAGTCCCCTTAATAATTGTCCGGTAAATCGTTTTCGAGAAGGACTATTTTCTTTTTGTCGGTTTTGTATTCCTGAACCTTTGCAAGAGCCTCGTTAAGACCGTCTGCAACGTAAACCTGGCTCATGTTGTAGCCTGCGTCCTTGATTCCGTTATAAATCGGAACGGTCTGAGCTTTGCCTACGAGAACGATATAATCGCAGGCTTCTGCCGCTTCCTTGCCGAATTCGTAGTTAAGCTCTTCCTGTTTTGCGCCAAGCTCGACCATTCCCGGAGTTACAAGAATACGGCAGGCATCGAAAAGTCCGAGAACATTCAGAGCCGCACGGCATCCGCTGGGATTTGAGTTGTAAGCGTCGTCGATATAGGTGAGGTTACCGCCCTTGTCAAGAAGCTGCAATCTATGCGGAACAGCAGCGATTCGCTTGACGGGAAGAGCGAGTTTTTCGAGAGAGATGCCAAGTCCGTGGCAATATGCGATAGCTCCGAGAACGTTCTGAACGTTATGCTCTCCGAGGAGCTTCATTGTGAAACGCAGGCTGTCGCCGTTTGGAGCAGTTACGGTGAATTCAGTTCCTCTGTCGGAAACTGATATGTCGGAGGCACGGTAATCGTTTCCTTCCTGAAGTCCGTAAAGAACCGCATTTTTATATTGCGGAGCTTTCTTGCGGATAAGCTCGTTGTCGCCGTTGAGGTAGATTTTTCCGCCGGCTGCCTGAACGAAGTCAGCAAGTTCGAATTTAGTGTTTACAACGTTTTCAATCGAGTTGAAAGTTTCAAGATGCTGCGGTCCGACGGAAGTGATGATACCGTCGTGGGGATGAGAGATATCGCAGAGTTCCTTTATCTCATGAACACGTCTTGCTCCCATTTCGCAGATGAAATATTCATGAGTCGGCTTGAGATGCTGTCTTACCGTGATTGTAACTCCCATCGGAGTATTGAAGCTTTCGGGAGTTTTCAGCGTTTCAAACTGCGAGCCGAGAAGTTCGCTGAGATAGAATTTCATACTTGTTTTGCCGTAGCTGCCCGTGATTCCGACCTTGTGGAGATTGGGCATTTCGCTTAATATTTTCTTTGCGTCGTTGATGTACCATTTCTGTATCGCTTTCTCGATCGGCTTGTTGATAAGATTTGAGAGCGGTACGAGAATCGGAGTGAAATAAAGTCCGGAGCCGATGAGGATATAAAGCCACGGCGCACTGAATTCTCCATGCCATATGAACGAGCTTCCGCCGATAATCAGAGCTTCGAGAATCCAGAAAGTTACGAGCATTCTCTTGACTCTCGCCGTATATTTAAGCGGTTTTTTGAACTTTTTCCCCGGCTTGTTTATAATAGGAAAACAGAGGTTAAAGGCTGTAAATCCGATAAGCATCGGAAGAGACGCTCCTGTTATGAGCATAAGGAACTGTAATGCGAAAAGGACGAGAGGGAAGATATATCTTTTGTAATTTTTCTTCATCCACCAGGAATGCTCCGGAGTTTTATATCCGTTAAGCTGGAGCATATGAAATTCTCTCAGCGAGAAGAAAATTATTCCGGCAAGAGCAACCGCCGTATAAATGCAGAATAAAGCAATATTCATAAATCAGTCTCCAATCTTCATAAACGAACACATTACACGGTTGAAGGTATACTGCTGTTCGAGGAACGAATAATGTCCGGCATTTTCAAGCTTGACAAGTCCGGCATCGGGGATAAGCTTCTCCATTTTTTCGCCGTCTGAAAGAGGAGTTGCCGTATCGTTCACTCCCCAGACAAGAAGAGTGGGACACTTTATATTCGGGAGAAGCGGCTCTAAATCTTCGTTTACTACCTTGACAAGAACCTGTCTCATAAGCGGAGAAGCTGCGGCATAGTCGGCGCTTCCCATTTTTTTGCGGAAATTCTCGAGAGCGTCCGGAGCTATTTTCTGAACCAGCTTTGTTGAAAGGAACGCTTTTCCCATCTTATAATAGCGAGTTCTCCAGCTTTTTTTGTTGCTTTTCGGAGGAAGAATTCCTGCGCTGTCCACAAGAATTACCTTTGAAATGTCAAAAGGCAGGTCTTTTCTGCTGTTGAGCTTGATGATGACACGTCCGCCGAACGAGTGACCGAGGAACATTATCTCCTTGTTGTCGTAATCTTTAAGAAAGTCGATCACGAAATCCACATAATCGTCCACACACCAAGCCGATGGAGGTTCTTCACTTTCACCGAATCCGGGCATATCCATTGCAACTACCGTATATTTCTGCGAAAGCAGGTCGATAAGATTGGCAAAAAGCTTTATATTGCTTCCCCATCCATGAAGCAGAACGATAAGGTTTCCGCTTCCTTTTTGTTCGTAATTTATTTTGATATCGTTAACTGTTTTGTTCAAATTCATTATCTCCATGTATATATTTTTATTTAACATATTATATGCAGGATATTTATCCTATCATACATTTTATTATATCATGGCAGTTAATTAATGTCAATTACCGGATATAAAAAATAACTGAAAAACGTGATATACAATAGAATTTGACGCTTGACACATACAATTTTATGTGTTATAATATAAATACAAGAAGGTACTGCGATAAGCGGTTCTCCCCCATATGAAAGTTATTGTTGAAACAACCGTCCTATGTGGTAGTGGGGCGGTTATTTCTTTTTGTTATTGCTGAGATTACAAGCATAAGTAATGTTAGTAATTCCATTATGGTCATTTCAGCTCACCCCCGTTCCCGAGGGAAGATTAGAACCGCCTACCGTTTTATCCAGTACCCTGTTTCACATTATATCATGCATTGATTTGCTTGTCAATTTCAGAGTTTAAAAATAACTTGAAAAAATACCTGAATAATTCTTGACATTTTTATATTAATGTGATATAATATTAAAAGTTAATAACTGCCGCTGTGGTGGAATAGGCAGACACAAGGGACTTAAAATCCCTCGGAGTAACATCCGTACCGGTTCAAGTCCGGTCAGCGGCACCAAAAAATAAAGTGGGAAAAAGAAAATGCAGAAGTTAGTTTATTTAAGTAATAGCCGTGATTATACGGAACAGGGCAATATTAACGAAAATAAATATTTTACTCATGTTAACAACCTGTTAGGTGAGGGCTGGAAAGTAACTCATATTACTCATGGTATTTTAGAAATTGATTCAAATAAAAATCCTGTACAAAAAGAATCTTTTGTTGCGTTTGTTTTACTTGAAAAAGAAGATGAAAGTAAGGGTGAATCACCCGATAAATAGGCTTTAGCAATTTGTTTCAGCAATATTATGCGCATTCAGATTATAGCTTTCGCACCTCAATCGTAAATTTCTTGATATGAAATTTACGATTTTTTGTTATAATGATATACAAGGAGAATGATTTTATGTATACACCAAATGAATGCAGATACGAAAAAATGAAATACAATCGCTGCGGAAAAAGCGGACTGAAGCTTCCGGCAGTATCGCTTGGATTGTGGCAGAATTTCGGCTATACCGGAAAATTTGACAACATGGAGAAAATGATCCACACGGCTTTTGATCTTGGGATAACTCATTTCGACCTTGCAAATAATTACGGAAATCCCTATAACGGAAGCGCCGAGGAGAACTTCGGCAGGATTCTTGATAACGGAATGAGGGCTTTCCGTGACGAACTTTGTATTTCTACAAAAGCAGGTTACGAAATGTGGGACGGTCCTTACGGCGACAAAAACGGTTCACGCAAATACCTTACAGCTTCGCTCGACCAGAGTCTTAAACGTATGAAGCTTGATTATGTCGATATATTTTATCATCATGTGTTCGATCCTGAAACTCCGCCGGAGGAAACTGCTCTTGCACTCGATAATGCCGTAAAACAGGGAAAAGCACTTTATGTTGGAATATCCAATTACAACACTGCTCAGACAGAGGAGATAACAAAAATCTTCAAGGAATTAAAAACTCCGTTTATCGTGAATCAGCCTTCATATTCCATGCTGAACCGCTGGATAGAGGATGACGGACTTGATGAATATGCAAGCGTAAACGGTATCGGTCTTGCGGTCTTTTCACCGCTTTATCAGGGATTTTTAACGGGCAGATATCTTAAAGGGATTCCAGCCGATTCCAGAGCAGGCAAAGGAAATTCATGGCTTTCAGCTCAGCTTGACGAAGCTATGCTGAAAAAGCTTAACCGACTTAATGAAATCGCCGTTTCAAGAGGTCAGACTCTTTCTCAGATGGCTCTTTCATGGATTCTGAATAATAAGGCGGTAACAACGGTTCTTATCGGAGCAAGCAGTCCGGAGCAGATAATCGAAAATACAAAGTGTATAGACAACCTTAAATTCAACACGTCGGAAATAGAGACGATAGAATCAATTCTTAAAGGATAATAAAATCCGCATACCAGCTTCATGGCAGAGGTATGCGGATTTTTTGTAAGAGCGAATTTTCTCCGTTTAATTCTTGTTAAAGAGATGTTTGTAGTTTGGGGCGTACGTCCCTTTGACAGGGGGAAAAGGGGGACTGAGTCACCCTTATAGATTGGTGTAATAAATTCCCGTAAGCATCTGAACTCCGATAGAAACTGCCGTTATTGCCGCCCAGCAGCAGAGTCCGAGAATTATCGGTTTTTTGCCATTTTTGATAAGTCCGACTATATCAGTGTTAAGTCCGATAGCACACATTGCCATTGCGATAAAGAATTTAGCTGTCCATTTTGCTGCCGAAACAAAGTGTTCGTCATAAAAGGTCGTGAATCCGTTTGACGGAAGAAGTCCGACAACAGTCGTTATAACAGAAGCGGCTATGAAAAAGAGAATGAAGAACGGGAAAATTTTTTTCAGCGAGAAATTATTCGTTTCTGTGCCGGATTTTTTTGCCTTTCTTGTTCTGTAAACCGCAAGGATAAGCGTTATAGGAATTATTGCAAGAGTTCTTGTAAGCTTGACCGTTATGGCTGAGGAAAGAATACCGTCCGCTCCGTAAATTCCTTCTGCTGTAGAAGCGGCGGCCGTAACAGAAGAAGTATCGTTTACCGCTGTTCCGGCGAAAACTGCAAATCCCTCTGAACCTAAGCCTATAGCGTGTCCAAGCGCAGGGAAGATTAGCGCAGCAATGACGTTGAACAGAAATATTACCGATATTGACTGAGCAACTTCGTCATCGTCAGCGTCGATGACCGGAGCAGTTGCGGCGATAGCCGAACCTCCGCAAATAGAAGATCCGACTCCGATAAGACAGGCAACTTTTTTGTTTATCTTCATAACACGCATAAGAACCAGCGCAGTTATAAGAGATATCGAAATAGTTGAAATTATAACAGGCAGGCTTTTTCCGCCGACTTTAAGTATCGTATTGAGGTCGAGTGAAAATCCGAGGATAATTACTGCCCATTGAAGAATTTTCTTTGAAGTAAATTTTATTCCGTGCTTTAAGGAATCTTTTCCGGCAAGAGACGGAGCAGCAAGGCTTATAAGCATTCCGAAAAGTATTGCGAATACGGGAGCTCCGATAATTTCAAGTGAAAATCCTCCGACGCTGAGCGATGCTAAAAAGGTCGCAGCAGCAGATATCACGATACATAGAATAATTCCAAGACCGTTTATCTTTATCCATTCCATTATGTATTTCTCCTTTACTAAATAAATCCGGATAAAATTATAGCACATTGCTGATGAAAAATCAACTAAAAAATTACAAAACCGAAATTTATATTGAATAATTACCGAAAGCGTGCTATAATAAATAAAATACCTATTATAATTACATGGAGGATAAAATGAAAATCGTTTACACTTGCTTCTGCACGGATGTTATTCATGAGGGTCATATAAATATACTGACAGAAGCTAAAAAATACGGAAAACTTGTTGTCGGAATTTTAAGCGATTCCGCTATGATTCGCTATAATCGCTTCCCAACAGTCGATTTTGCCGAAAGAGTTCGCATTGTTGAAGAACTGGGCATTGCCGACGAAATTATAACTCAGGACGATATAATGTACGACAAGGTTGTCGCTGAAATTCATCCCGATTACGTTATTCACGGCGATAACTGGAAAAACGGTCCGGAGAAAGCCATAAGGGACAACGTCGAGAAGCTCCTCGAAGCCTACGGCGGAAGCATTATCGACGTTCCATATACATACAACGAAAACGTGAAAAGAATCGACCGCCGCATAAGAGAAAAGCTTGCGATGCCGGAATACCGCAGAAAACGGCTCAGACAGCTTATCGAGATATGTCCGATCGTGAAAACTCTTGAAGTCCACAGCGGTCTTACCGGACTTATTGCGGAGAAAACTATCGTTGAAACCGATGGCGAACTCGATCAGTTCGACGCTATGTGGATAAGTTCGCTCTGCGATTCAACGGCAAAGGGCAAGCCGGATATTGAGCTTGTTGACATGACATCACGCTTCAGGACTATTGACGACGTTATGGAGGTTACAACAAAGCCTATCATTTTCGACGGCGATACGGGAGGTCTTATCGAGCATTTCGTCTATACGGTCAGAACTCTTGAAAGAATGGGCGTTTCGGCTATCATTATCGAGGATAAAACAGGTCTTAAAAAGAATTCGCTTTTCGGAACGGAAGTCGAGCAGACTCAGGATTCTATTGAGCATTTCTGCGAGAAAATAAAGTCGGGCAAGAAAATTCAGCTTACCGACGACTTTATGATAATTGCACGAATCGAAAGTCTTATCCTCGAACAGGGCATGGACGACGCTCTTGAACGTGCCTTTGCTTACGTTGCAGCAGGCGCCGACGGCATTATGATCCACAGCTGAAAAAAAGATCCGGCGGAGATACTTGAATTCTGCGATAAATTCAGAGAGAAAAACAGTCGTACTCCGATAGTAGTCGTTCCGACATCGTTCAATCAGATAACCGAGAGCGAGCTTGCGGCACATGGAGTAAATATAGTTATCTACGCAAATCAGCTTACCAGAAGCGCTTTTCCTGCTATGGAACAGACCGCCAAGGATATTCTCAGATATCATCGTGCAAAGGAAGTTGACGACCGTCTTATGCCTATAAAAAATATCATAACGCTTATTGACGAACTTTAAGGAGTGTTAAATTTATGGAAATCAAAAGAAATATTCTTCTCAATCCCGGCCCTTCAACTACTACCGATACCGTTAAAATGGCTCAGGTCGTACCGGATATCTGTCCGAGAGAACAGGAATTTGCCGAGATGATGAGAGAACTTAGAGCCGATCTCGTTAAAATAGTTCACGGCGATCCAGAAAAATATACGTCCGTACTTTTCTGCGGTTCGGGAACGATAAACATTGACGTATGTCTTAATTCGCTTCTTCCTGCGGAAAAAAAGGTTCTTGTTATCAATAACGGAGCTTACAGTGCAAGAGCAGTTGAGGTTTGTCAATATTACGGACTGCCGTTTATCGAGTTGAAATATCCGGTTGATGAAATTCCCGACTTGAATGAAGTCGAGCAGACTCTGAGAAATAATCCTGATATCGCTCTTGTTCACACAACTCACAACGAAACAGGTACGGGAATCCTCAATCCTATCCGTGAAATAGGAGCTTTGGCTCATAAGTATAATGCCGTTTTTACGGTTGATACGACCTCGACTCTTGCCATGCGTCCTATCGACATTGAAAAGGATAATATTGATTTCTGCATGGCTTCTGCGCAAAAAGGTCTTATGTCTATGACAGGACTTTCGTTTATTATCGGTGATAAAAAAATTATCGAAGCGTCGGCGAAGTATCCGAAAAGATCGTATTACTGCAATTTGTTCCTGCAATATGATTTCTTTGAGAAAACGGGAGAAATGCATTTCACTCCGCCGGTTCAGACCGTTTATGCAACAAAACAAGCTCTTAAAGAATATTTTGAAGAGGGCGAGCAGAATAAATGGGCAAGACATACGAGAGTTTTCAATGCGATCAATGCAGGTCTTGACAGACTTGGCTTCCGTCAGGTCATCAAGCCGGAGCTGAGGGCAGGTCTTGTTTCTTCGGCAGTTTATCCCGACGATCCGAACTGGAGCTTTGAAGCTGTTCATGATTACTGCTATGAACGTGGCTACACTATTTATCCCGGAAAAATTTCAACAACGAATACATTCCGTCTCTGCGCTCTCGGTGCGATCGACGAAGAGGATATAGCAGGCTTCTTCAAGGTTTTTGAAGAGGCTCTGAAAGCAAATAATATATCAGTCCCCGTGAAATATAATAACTGATTTATAGCATCACATTTGCTTTTTTGTATATTGTAAAGGGGAATTTGTTTCTATTTTACTCTTTGTAAAAGTACAATTATTCTATGGCATTCTGCCATAGTCATTACCAATACCCCCTTTGTGGGGTATTGGTAATGACCTAACTGTGGGTTTCCAAAGGGGTGATTACCCCTTTGGCAGAGGGTATAAGGGAGACAGCGTCTCCCTTAAAAATGTTCAATGAAATCAAAGGAGATATCATGAAAAATGCAGTAATTATGGCTTCCGGAATGGGAACGAGAATGCGTCCGCTAACGGAAACAACTCCGAAGCCTCTTATAAAAGTTAAAGGCAGACCGATGATAGAAACGGTCATCGAAGGTCTTATCAGCCGCAAAATCAATAAAATTTATATCGTTACAGGTTATCTGGGAGAACAGTTTTGCTATCTTACGGAAAAATATCCGCAGACCGAAATAATTGAAAATCCCGATTATGAAACGATAAACAATATCTCGTCCGTTTACTATGCAAGGGACGTTCTCCGTTTGGGCGATTGTTTTATCTGCGAAGCCGACCTTTTTATTCCGGATGCAGAAGTGTTTTGTTGTGAATTGGAAAATTCGTGCTATTTCGGCAAGTATAAAGAGGAAAAAACTGACGATTGGGTTTTTGATACGGATGAAAACGGCTATATTACCAGAGTTGGCAAGGGCGGAAAGGCTCAGTATAACATGACCGGAATCGCTTTTCTTAAAAAGAACGACGCTGAATTCCTCGCAGGAGCAATTGAGAATGCTTATGGAAAGTCGGACTATGAAACGCTCTTCTGGGACGACGTGGTGAATATGAATCTGGATTCGCTTCAACTGAAAGTTCATCCCATAAAAAATGAGCAGATAAACGAAATAGACACAGTTGCCGAGCTTGAGGAAATAAATGGGAGGTAATTTATGAAAGCTGAAAGCCTTGTTAAAATTATAGGAGCGGATTTTTTTACCGGAGTTCCGGATTCACAGCTTAAACCGCTCTGCGACTATCTTATGAATACATACGGAATCGACAAAAATCATCACATAATCGCTGCAAACGAGGGATGCTGTACTGCTCTTGCTGCCGGATATCATCTTTCAACGGGAAAAGTTCCGGTCGTTTATATGCAAAATTCCGGTGAGGGAAATATAATAAATCCGGTTGCATCGCTTCTTAACGATAAGGTTTATGCGATTCCGGCAGTTTTCATTGTCGGCTGGAGAGGTGAGCCCGGTATCCACGATGAACCGCAGCACATATATCAGGGTGAGGTCACGGTAAAGCTGCTTGAGGATATGGATATAAAAACTTTCGTCATCGGCAAAGATACCAGCGAAGAAGAACTCGCCGCCGTTATGGAGGATTTCCGCAGCGTTCTTGCAGCGGGAAAACAGGTCGCATTCGTAGTTCGCAAGGGCGCTTTATCGTATGACGGAAAAGTTGAATACAAAAATGAAAATACGATGCTTCGTGAGGAGATAATCCGTCATATCGTTGCTGCCGCAGGAGAAGACCCTATCGTTTCCACAACAGGAAAGGCAAGCCGTGAGCTGTTTGAGATCCGTGAAGCTAATTCTCAAAGCCACAAGTACGATTTCCTCACGGTCGGCTCGATGGGACATTCGTCCTCCATCGCTCTCGGCGTCGCTATAAATAAGCCGCAAAGCCGTATCTGGTGCATTGACGGTGACGGAGCTGCGCTTATGCATATGGGAGCAATGGCTGTTATCGGAGCAAATTCCCCTGATAATCTTATCCATATCGTGATAAACAACGGTTCTCATGAAACTGTGGGGGGAATGCCGACTGTTGCATCAAAGGTCGATTTAGTTGGAATTGCTAAGTCCTGCGGATATCCCAGCGCCGTATGCGTTACAAGCTTCGGGGAACTTGATAAAGCGCTTGAAGAAGCAAGATCACGGGGAAAACTATCGTTTATTGAGGTGAAGTGCGCCGTCGGAGCAAGAGCCGATCTCGGGAGACCAACAACTACTGCCCTTGAAAATAAACAGAATTTTATGAATTATTTGAAAGAAATTTAAAATAATATTGACTATCCGCTGATAAAGTGTTATAATAATTTTAAGTGATTTGATGATTTATTTGTTAAGATTGCTTAAG
>CAJKFZ010000055.1 GCA_905199285.1 uncultured Ruminococcus sp. | reverse complement strand
CTGAAACATCGCTGTATTGGGAAAAGACGTCAAAATCGGTAAAATTCGATATTCTCGGAAGTCTTATAACGGCAATATCTATCAATCCGGAATCTTTTTTCAAAAGCTTATCCGAAAGACTATCCTCATCGTCGATATCGCAGTTCACATATGGAATAACCCCGACAACAGGCTTCTTGCCACGCTCTTCAAGAATTTTCACTCCACTCTCAAAAAGCGATTTATCCCCTCTGAACTTATTGACCATGACTCCCTTGACCATATCCAGCTCGTCCTTGTCAAGAAGCGAAAGAGTTCCCAAAAGTTGAGCAAAAATGCCCCCACGGTCTATATCGCCGACAAGAATAACCGGAGCATTCACCAGCTTTGCCATTCCCATATTCACGATATCGTCAGTTTTCAGATTCAGTTCAACGGGACTTCCTGCTCCCTCGATCACGATCACATCGTACATTTTCTCAAGCTCGTTATAAGCTCGCAGTATCTCCGGAATAAGCTCCTTTTTCCTGCGAAAATAATCGGATGCGCTCATATTTCCGATCACTTCCCCATTGACAATAACCTGCGAACCGATATCCGTTGTAGGCTTTAAAAGAATCGGATTCATAAGTACCGACGGTTCTGTTCCGGCAGCTTCCGCCTGCATTGCCTGCGCTCGTCCCATTTCAAGTCCGTCTCTCGTAATGAACGAATTCAGCGCCATATTCTGCGATTTAAACGGAGCAGTTTTATATCCCTCCTGAGCAAAAATACGGCATAGAGCCGCTGAAACAAGGCTTTTTCCTGCGCCGGACATCGTTCCCTGAATCATTATCGCTTTAGCCAATTTCAAGAACCTCCTCTATTGTATTTATCAGAATCTCGTTCTCCTCATGTGTTCTCACAGCAATTCTGAAAAATCCCACTCCAAGTCCTGCAAAATTATCACAGCTGCGAACCGCTATCCTCTTCTTCTCAAGAAGAAGACTATCAAGCGGCAAACTGCATCGGAACAATATAAAGTTCACCGCAGATTCATAAACCTTAAATCCGAAATCACGTAATTTTTCACTGAGAAACGCTCTCTCCTCAGCGATAAGGCGAACTGTTTCTGAAACATATTCACGCTCTTTTATTGCAGTTGCTCCAGAAAGCTGTGCCGGAACCGAAACGCTCCAGCATTGACCGAAGCTGTGGATCTTTTCCGCAATTTTTAAATCCGGACAGATAACATATCCAAGACGCAGTCCTGCCATAGCATAAATTTTGGTGAAAGCTTTAAGCACCAAAACATTCTTCAAGTTATGTTCAAGACTGAATTTTGCCTTTTCTTCGGCAAAATCCATAAAGCATTCATCAAGAATAAGCAAACATCCGGTTTCGTTACATTTTTTGATTATCTTCTCCATAAGTTCCGGAGCAACCATTTTTCCAGTTGGATTATTAGGATTACAGAGGAACATCATATCGTTCCCGTCAATTTTTTCAATGATATCCTCCCTGACCTCAAACTCATAAACTTCCCTGAGCTGATGATAATTTACCGAGCATCCTGTAGTACGAAGAGCTTTTTCGTATTCCGAGAAAGTTGGTACAGCAATAAGCGCATTTTCCGGACGCAAAGCCTGAACGATACGGTAAATCAGGTCAGCCGCACCGTTCCCACAAACGATTCTATCCTCTTCAACCTCTTCATAAAGGGCTATTTCCTTAACGAGTGCGGAACAATATGGATCGGGATAATGCTCGAAATCATTGATTTTTCGGGAAAGAATTCTCTTAACGCTCTCCGGCATACCGAGAGGATTGATATTTGCGGAAAAATCGTAATCGACCTTTCGGGAATAAATATTGCCTCCGTGAGAAAATTTTATCATAAAATCACTCCAAATATTATTGCTCTTACAACTGCCGAAACAATCAGCATCAATATCGCAGTGCAGTACATAAGACTATTGGCACGGCGTATATCTTCGTTTTCAATCGAACGGATATCGTCCCCGATCGTCTTTTTTTTGCAAAGTTTTCCGAAATAATAGGCATCTCCGGCGAGCATTATATCCAGCGCTCCGGCGCAAACCGATTCTGTCTGAGCAGAATTAGGACTTGCATGATTAAAGCGGTCACGTCTCCAGATCTTATACGCTCCTCTGCCATTGAACCGTAAAATATGAGCCGACAAAATCATGAAAACAGCTGTTAAGCGTGAGGGAATAAAATTCAGAATATCATCGAGACGTGCGGCAAAACGTCCGAAATTCAGGTATTTTTCGTTTTTATAGCCGATCATTGAATCCATCGTATTAGCCGCCTTATAGAAAAAACCGCCAATTGCTCCAAAAAAAGTCATGTAAAAAATCGGAGCAGTAACTCCGTCGGAAGTGTTTTCCGCAACAGTTTCGACCGTTGCTTTTATAATCCCGTTTTCATTAAGGCAGGTCGTATCTCTGCCCACGATCATTGAAACTGCATGGCGAGCCTTTTCGGTATCCTTTGCGGATATAGCGTGAAAAACTTTCATGCTCTCATTTTTAAGACATTTTGCTGCGATCAGATAATAGCAGAAAATTGACTCAACGGCTATTCCAAGCCATTTATTGATATTATAGCTTATAAGCAGTATCGCAAGCGGAACAATCGTTGAAGCCGCAAGAACTGTAACCGCAAGAATTGTTCCACTAAGACGGTCATGACCTGAATCAGGCTTCCTAAGCTTTTTTTCAAGCTTCATTATCATTGTTCCTATCAGGCGAATCGGATGCGGCAGACTGTACGGATCGCCCAGAAAAAAATCAATAATAAATCCCAGAATCAACGGAAAAACCGGCAAAAAACAGTCCAGCATAATTAACATATCCTCCCGACAATTTTAAGCTTTTCACCGTCAAGCTCCGCAATAAATCCACATCCATTTCCAACCTGAAAATCGTAAAATCTCCCCTTTGGAACAGCGAACTTTTCGAGAATTGCCATAACTGTTCCTCCGTGAATCACAAATGCAATGCTCTCCGAAGCACAATTGTTGAAAACTGCCGCCTCAAAAGCGTCAGCACAGCGTTTCTTAAAAGCTTCATGCGATTCGCCGTTCGGGAACGGAAGAGTTCCTCCACTGTCTATCCAACGCTGATAAACTTCGTTCCCATTAAGCTCGGAGTAATTTTTCCCCTCAAAATCACCAAAATCACACTCACGCAGATTCTCATATACAAGTGTTTTTTTGTCCGGATAAATAATTTCAGCCGTTTCTGTACAGCGTTTCAGCGGACTGGAAATAACTATTTCCGTTTTGGGATACTCCCTTTCCGTAAGTTCAGAAATACCATCCGTACAGAGCGATTCGTCAGTTTTGCCTATATACCGTTTCTGAACATTTCCTATCGTCTTTCCGTGACGTATCAAAATAATTCTCATATTACTTTATCCTCATACCAATTCCGCAAATGATTCTTTCAACGCATTCCGCCTGTCTGGCAAGAAAGCATCCGACAATTCCGACCTGTTCACGCCAGATTCGCTCCGATTTTTCAAGGGGAATGATTCCTCCTCCTATATCGTTCATAATTATTATAATATTGGGATTTTCGCCGACAAGTTTTTGTGTCGATTCCAAAGGATTCTCTCCCGAATCAAGAAATCGTTTTATAAGAATGTGGAAATTTTTCACGCATCTGTAACCGGAAATGCTGTTTATTTCAACCGATTCGCCATCAGCAATATCCCCGATATCAAGATTATACTTTTCTGCGGCATACCTGTTTTTTCCCTGATATGCTCCCCCTGTTATAAGAATCATATTGTCACCTCACTATTATGTTCGTAACCACGGCAAAAGCAATTATAACAAGCTCGCATATCTGAAGAAAATATCCGGCGATATCTCCCGTAGTTCCGCCGAATTTCCTGTAAGAGAAAATTCGGTAATACACGAATGCAGCTGTTCCTCCACAGACCGCAGAAATGCCGCATATTGGTTCAATAAGAATCATAGCCAGAGAAGTCAGGAGTAATATTGTAATCTCAACGGATATAGTAATATTTTTATGTGCCGGATCTGTAAAACTTTGTAAAGTACCGCTTTTTTTTGCTGCTTTAAACGTAACCGCTCCAAGACCGCTCCATGCCCTCGACTGAATATAGCCGATACTGCAAATGCTCATCACAGAAATGCTGTTTATCTGTGAAAAAAGTCCGGTTTGAATCAGAACGTAAATAGTAAGATTTATCGCAGCAAAAGCTCCGATATGGGAATCACTCATAATTTCGAGCATTCTCTCTCGTGAGCCGCAGCAAGCTTTAGCGTCGCAAACATCGCAGAAGCCATCGAGATGAATCCCTCCCGTTACGATAATCGGAATCGCAGTCAGAACTGCCGAAAAAAGGAATGCGTTAACTCCAAATTCACGGCAAAAAAAGTACCAGAGCAAGGATATTCCGCCTATTACAGCTCCTATCAGCGGAAAAAAGCAAAGAGAATATCTCCGGTTTTCCTCTTTCCACTCAACCTGCGGAACAGGAATCCGTGAGTACATTAAAAAAGCCGAAAAAAGCGATTTTATAATATGCATCCGGAAATTTCTCCTTTCAGGAACACGGGAATCCCGTAAACAGCCTCGATAACAACGTCTGCCATTCCGGACAATTCAAGGTTTATTTTTCCAATATTTTCAATATATTTCATCGTTGAATCAGGATATTCAATTCCGTCCTCGCCCACCTGGTTTGTAACGATAACCAAAATTTCAGCCTGTTTCATAAGCTTTTCCACACCGCTTATTATCTTGCCTACAGGATTTTTTTCATTCGCCGAAAACATCTCGTTGGCGCACAAATTACACGCGCATTCAAGCAGAACTGCACACTCTTTCGGCAGAACGATTTCATCAATGTCCGTGTACTTTTCAATAGTTTCAAATTTTTTACTTTTCCGCATTTTCCTATGACGTTCTATAGCGGCATGAGCCTCTTCGCCGAAAGGCTGCATTGTCGCAATATAAAAACGTGGAACGTCGTAATTTTCAATTATTTTTTCAGCAATACATGATTTGCCGTTTTTGCTTCCGCCTGTTATAAGAACCAGCATTACTGCTCAACATACCTTTCCATGGGCAATTCCTCGAATCTGTGCGCCGAATTGTAAACCGCCATTGCACCGTCTAAAAGCGGAAGAAGCATGATTCCTCCCGTTCCCTCGCCAAGACGCATTTTCGCCGTTATCAGCGGTTCGAGTCCAATAAAATCAAGAATTTTCCGTGCTGCCGGCTCTCCCGAAACGTGCGAACAGAGCATGAAATCCCGTGACTTCGGAGCTATTTTATATGCAATTGCAGCAGCCGCAGCAGAAATAAATCCGTCTATAATTATTGGAATACGATAAATCGCTCCTCCGAGAAAAAGACCTGCCATAGCGGCAATATCAAATCCTCCAAGAGCTGCGAGCAGCTCTATCGGGTTTGATTTATCGGGGTGATTCACAGCAATTGCTCTTTCGATCGCAGAAATTTTACGGCGCAGCCCCTCTTTATCAAGACCTGCTCCGCATCCCGTCACTTCATGAACCGGAAGCTCAAGCAGAACAGCTGCAATCGCCGACGAAGTTGTTGTGTTACCGATACCCATTTCACCGGTGACGATTATCTGATAACCGTTTTTTTTGCACTCGCCGACCATATCAATACCAACAGAAATCGCATTCTGTGCCTGCAAAACAGTCATAGCCGGACCTTCGGCAATATTTTTCGTACCATAAGCAATTTTTCTGTTAATAAGTCCATCAGCGGTCACGTCGGTACACATTCCAACGTCTATCGGGATCACATCAGCATTGTAGCAGTCGGCGAGGCAATTTATATTTGAAGTTCCCTCCGCCATTGCTTTAGCAACGATCGCCGTAACGCCGCTATCGGTCTGGGTAACGCCCTCGCAAACGACTCCGTTATCGGCACACATCGCCGCAACACATCGTTTGCGAATGGAAAAATTCTCGCTGCCTGCAATTCCGGCAATTTTCACAACAGCGTCTTCCAGTAATCCCAGACTGTGAAGCGGTTTCGCAACACTGTTCCATTTTTCAGCGGCTCTTTTCATAGCTTCAGCGTCAAGAGCGGTTATATTATTGATCCTGTTCATTTTTCTTGATACTCCAAACATTAAAAATCCTTGTTATTTTAGAATATAATGGTATATTAAGTAAGAGCTGATTAATAAAAATATTGAAATTATAAATGCTATAAATACATCAGTAAAAGTGAATAAATTCCCCATTATTATGTTCCTGTTTCAATGACAAACATTTTTTGACAAAGTTTACTGCAATTTCCGGATTGCTGTAAAAATGAAGATGGGGAAATCCTGCATACAGCGAATCGCTTGCATGAACAGCTTCATAGTTTGCTCCGGAGCTTATTTTAACAGCATTGAAATCCTCACCACAGCTTGAACTATCCCAATAATGAAACTCATGAGCAAGAATCTCATCGCCGCTGCTGCAAATCAGATTATCATTTTCAGCTGTTAGCGAAATATATCCGAAACGGCAGAGTTTCTCTGTCGGAAAAACCTCTCCGTCAATTGCACCAACCATATTATAACGCATTTTTTCCTTATTTACAAGTGTTTTATGAAGATACATAAAACCTCCACACTCGGCAATAGTCGGCACCTTACTGTTGATCTTGCTTAAAATATCGTTCAGCATTGATTTATTGGAGGAAAGTTTGTCGACATATAGCTCTGGATATCCGCCGCCGAGAATCAGTCCGCATATATCGTCCGGAAGGGCTGAATCTGAAATCGGAGAAAATCGTACGATCTCACATCCAAGCTCCTCAAGGAGCGTAAAATTGTCTTCGTAATAAAAGCAAAATGCCTCATCGTATGCTACACCAATTCTGATCGGAATTTCAGTGATTTTCTTTACTTCAGGAGCATGACAGCTAAGCTCCGGAGCTGATTCTGATATCCGTATAATTTCGTCAATCAGGAGAGTTTTTTCAGCAGTTTCAGCAAGCTTGTGCATTTTTTGTTTAAGGTCGGAAATTTCTCCGGCAGTCACAAGTCCAAGATGCCGGCTTTCCATTACGCACTCTTTATTGTACGGTAGAAACCCGAAAAATCCAGTATTCAGGGATTGACAAAGTTCTCTCGCCTTATCTTCAAGGCTCGCCGGAAGCCGATTGAAAATAAATCCGGCAATATTATTCGGTCGGCGAAATTCGAGAAATCCTTTCATAACCGCACCGATTGAAAGGCTCATCCCCCTACAGTCGATCACGATTATAACTGGGGTTTCCGTATCAAGCGAAAGACAATGGGACGACGCCTTTTCATCTACTCCATCGTAAAAACCCATAACTCCCTCAATGACCGAAATATCCAAAGCATTTTTTTTAAGAAGATGTCGGAGCGTGTTTGAATCGCAGAAACAGCCGTCAAGATTCCTCGATTTCGTTCCTATTATCTTGCTGTGAAACATCGGATCAATATAATCTGGACCACTTTTAAATGAGGAAACCTTATGTCCCCTTTCGACAAGAGCCTGCAAAACAGCGCAAGTTACCGTAGTTTTTCCGCATCCGCTGTTTGTTCCTGCAATCATTATCCTTTTCATTTCAATTTCCTCCGAATTATAAAAATCGGATTTTCAGCCGCAAGCATCGTATGCCTGCCGACTTTTCTCGTTCTCGTAACGGCAAGCTGAGTTATCTCAGTTTCCACACCTATATGGTCGAAAATTTCAATGCATTGGCTCAACGTTTCAAGTGAAACTGCCGTTACAACAATTTTTGCCAAAGGATTTTTTGCCATGACTGTCATAATAATTTTCTTCAGTGAACCGCTTGAACCGCCTACAAAAACGCAGTCCGGTTCAGGAAGAGTTTCTACCACCGATTCAGCATTTCCTGAAATTACCTCGATATTGTCGCAGCCAAATTTAATACGGTTTTCAGAAGTAAGTCCCACCGCCTCTTCATTTTTTTCAACTGCATAAACCCGACCGTCCGGGCAGCGAAAAGCCATTTCAATCGCAACCGATCCCGTCCCGCAGCCGATATCCCAGCAGATACTATCAGAACACACTTCCAATTTGGCAGTGCAGACGCTTCTCACCTCAGATTTTGTCATCGGAACTCTTCCACGGATAAATTCGGAATCAGGAATGCACGAACGCAGACTTTTCTTGTAATTTTCGTTACAGACAATGACCGCACAAAGCTTATCAGTTTCAATTTCTGTCAACTCTTTTGCCGTTCCTGTAGTGATACGTTCGTTACTTCCGCCGAAGTTTTCGCCGATATGAACTATCAAATCACCAAGTCCATACTCACAAAGCCGTTTGCAAATATCCTTAGGAGCAATCTCGCCCCCGAGAAGAAAAAAAGTTACCGGATTTGAACAAACGTGACGGACTATATTTCCTTCCACACCGTGCAGAGTGACAAATTTCATATTCTGCCAAGCAATTTTAAGTTTAGAAGCAAAGTAAACGGGCGTAGAAATTCCGCAGATGACTTCCGTTTCAAAATCACCAATAAGAGGCAAAAGACGCTCGGATCCGCTATAAAATCCGCAGTCGCCGGACATCAGAACGGCAATTTTTTCATATTCGCATTCCTTAATAAATTCAGCAATATCATTGCTTTTATAGGAGCAGAAAACAGGTTTCCCAAGTTCTGAAAAGCAATCAAGCATTCTCTGAGCGCCGATAAGAATCTGAGCATTTTCAATAGTCCGTAAAGCTTTTCCGATAAGAGTTTCCGTTCCATTCATACCAATTCCTATTATGCTGATACGTTTACTCATCGCAAATATCCTCCAGAATTTCCAGCATTTTATCCAACGTGATTCCCTTTTCCACAGGACGTTTTATAATCAGCGGTACAGCCCCACAAAGTTTTGCCGCTATAAGTTTTTCATGGAATCCTCCGGTTTCTCCGCTGTCCTTGGTAACTATAAAATCCGCAGAAAAATCACTTATATGCTGAGAATTTTTTTCAATTGAAAATGGACCTCTCTCCGCAATTATCTTCCGAAATCCCATTTCTCTGCATTGTTCAACGATTGACGGAACATCAAGAACTCTCACAATACATCGCTCCTGATAATTGTCCACCTCGCAAAATCGGGAAACTTCTTTGCTCCCTGTAGTTATGAGAGCGTTTCCCGAATTCTGATTCAGATAACTGATGATACCGGAAATATCATCAAAGCAAATTGCGTTTCCTGAATTCTGGCTATTGTTACGAATTATCCTAAAATTTTTAATTCCGCACTCAGAACAAGCCGTGGAAATATTTTTGCTCACTTCAACCGCATAAGGATGAGTTGCGTCGATAATGAGTGAAATTTCTTTTTCATGGAAAATCTGCATCATCTGCTCGCTGTCAAGCCGATTTTCGAGAATTTCAAGATACTCCGATTCCGGCAAAAGCTTCGAGCCATAATCCGTCGCAACGCTGACAAATGCCTTTACATGGTGATTTACACACCATTCAGCTATAACTCTTCCCTCTGTCGTACCGCCAAAAATGAAAATCTCACACATTTTTATAACCCCTTGGAGTAACCATTTTTCCGTTCAACTCTTTTGTTTCACTGCTGCCGATAAAAACGGTTGTAAACATATCAATTTCATCACAGGCGGATAGCTCGCCAAGGCTTAAAATCCGACTTTTTTGCCCTTTTCTTCCTATATTCCGGACATATCCGCAAACAGTCTCTGCTGATTTAAAATGGAGAATTATATCACAAGCTTTAGCAATATAGTCCGAACGTTTCTTTGACGAAGGATTATATAAAATTATTACAAAATCACCAGCCGCTGCGCATTCAAGACGTTTTTCAATTTTATCCCATGGAGTGAGTAAGTCTGAAAGGCTCATTACAGCAAAATCATGTCCTAAAGGCGCACCAAGGACAGCTCCTCCGCTAAGAGCAGCCGTAACTCCGGCAACTACTTCAATTTCCACATCAGGATAGCTGCAAGATAGTTCTAAAGCTAATCCAGCCATGCCGTAAACTCCGCTGTCTCCACTGCAAATCAGTGAGACATTCTGTCCCTCGTTGGCTTTTTCGAGAGCAAAAATCACTCTTTCACGCTCCTGACGCATGGAAGTTGTGTAGAATCTTTTTTCGGGAAAATGTATTTTCATAAGTTCAGCATAAACTGTATAACCAATGACCAGATCGCTTTCTTCAATAGCGTTCCGGGCTTCAATAGTCATTCCCTCTACGCTTCCTGAACCAAAACCAACGATATACAAATGCTTCATATAATCCTCTTTTCAAAATCAATTATAAATTCTTCCTCCGCCGCAGCAAAGGTCATTCCGTTTTCAGCTATTTTTCGCACAATCAATGTTCCTCCACCACAAACTGCGCTCCGTTCACATATATTATCGGCTCCGGTAGTTTTCATTACGAACTCTGAGGAGGAAAATTCCCCTGGAACTTCCATTAACTTCTCAGATGAAAAAAATTCCGCTGGCAGAGAATATTTAGATGAAAATCCAGTAATAGCGTCCTCGTTTTGCTTAATATTTATCGAGCGGATTTTTTTCAGCCTGAATAGTTCAATATCATTGTCAGCAAGATTCTTCAAAATAAAGCTCTCAAACATCTCTGGCGGAGTATTTTTTCTGCATCCTACTCCGATAATTATATTTTTCGGTACAAGATGAAGAGTTTTTTTAAACGGATTTTTCGTCACATTCTTACTTATACATATTCCTATATCAGAATTTTCACCAAAATATTCTTCAGTAAAATTAATGTAATCGTATTCGCAATAAAATCCTATTTTCTTTGAGTTTACAATATGTGCTGCAATTTCCTTTGCCAAATCAGGCTCGCACATATACAAGTTATTTGCAACAGCAAAACTATCCGGCGAAAACTTTCCTCCAACATCCGTTGCAGTTGTAATAACTGGAACTGCTCCTATTATTTGAGCAATTTTTTCAGTAAGAGCATTAGCTCCGCCAACGTGTCCGGAAAGGAGCGAAACGACAAACTTCCCTTGTTCATCAATGACCACGACTGCCGGATCCGAAAACTTTGAAACAATATGCGGTGCAATCATCCTGACTGCAATTCCACAGGCACAAACAAAAATAATTGCGTCAAATTGGTCAAAATTACTTGCAATTACAGATTTAAGTCCACTAAATACAACAGCAGTAGAATCGATATATTTTTCATATGTAAAACGTGTGAGAGTGTGACTGTCAGAGAGTTTTTCGGCTATTTTAAGGGAAATTCTCCTACCACTTTCAGTTAATGAGATTATTGCTATTCTCATGACTGCGCCTTTCGGAACTCTGTTTCAAAATTTTTATCATACAATTTTGATAGTGAATAATCATTGCCGAGAAAATTTCCTACACATATAAGTGCAGTTTTAGTTATATTATTTTCATTAGCTGTTTTCGCCAGTGTTCCAACAGTACAACGGCACACCTTTTCATCTTTCCATGTAGCTTTATAGACGATTGTCGCAGGAGTTTCACTGCTGTAACCTCCATGAATCAACGCCTCTGAAAGCTTTTCAAGCATACCTGTACTGAGGAAAATTACCATTGTTGCTCCGTGTGCCGCAAGTAGTTCTATACTTTCTTTTTCTGGAACGGGAGTACGTCCAGCCATTCGTGTGATGATTACAGTCTGAGAGACGTCAGGAAGAGTATATTCCGCTTTCAATGAAGCTGCTGCACCGCAAAAGGAGCTTACTCCGGGACAGACTTCATATGGAATTTTCAAGCTGTCGAGCCTATCCATTTGTTCACGAATCGCACCATATATCGAGGGATCTCCTGTATGAAGCCGAACGGTTTTCTTTTCCGACCTTTCAGCTTTTTCAATCACAGCAATGACCTCATCAAGATTCATATACGCACTGTTATAGATTTCACAATTTTTTTTGGCATAGTCAAGAAGCTCCGGATTTACCAGTGAACCAGCATAAATAATCACATCAGCTTCCTCCAGCAATTTTTTTCCTCTTAGAGTAATCAAATCCGCCGCACCGCTTCCGGCACCAACAAAATCAACCATAATATTCCCCCGTTATTAATTTGATTAGCTCGTCGGCAGCAGGAGTTTTCCACGATTCCATATGTTTCTCCGAAAACATAACTGCACCGATTTTCGCCTCATTTTTCACCTTGACATTAAGATAATACTGCGCCCTTTGCATAAGAATTTCAATCGTTTTGTCCTTGACTCCATTTTCTTCGAGAATGCTAAGTGCAGCATCAACTGTTGCACAATCCGGAATTTTTTTCAGGTCAGAAGATTTAACTCCGGCAAGGACTCCGCAAGTTACAATAACATCCATACGACCATCCGCTTGAGCTGAGTGTGTATTCATAATACCAGCCCCAAGTTTGACGAGTTTCCCAATATGTCCTATAATAAGAATATTCTCAAAACCAAATTCAAGGGCAATATCAATGGCATCACCGATATAATTAGAACATTTTACACTTTTATCTAATGCAAACGGCATTTGATTCGCAAGAAAACTTTCACTGTAATTACCTATAGTTAACAAAATCGTTTTGAGTTTCTCCTCATGCCTCATCTTAATCTCAAGCCGAATCGTGTCTATCAATGCAGCGCTGCTCATTGGTTCGACGATTCCCGTTGTACCAATAATTGAAATTCCACCCTCAATTCCCATTCGTGGATTGTAAGTTTTCAAAGCAATTTCCTTACCGTTTGGAACATAAATCGTAATTTTCATACCGCCGTGATAGTCAAATTCTTCAAATACTTCCTTAACAGCAGACGAAATCATCTTCCTCGGAACACTATTAATTGCCAACTCACCAACAGGCTGATCAAGTCCGGCCTTAGTAACTTTACCGATTCCCTCACCGCCAGCAATTATTATTCCATAAAGTATTTTTTCTGCCCTTGCATATACAAGAATACCATTTGTAATATCAGGATCATCCCCGCTATCCTTTTGTACTGCACAAGAAACAGAAACCTCGTCTACGCTTATATCATTTATTTTCAATTCGAGATTGATTTCTTTTGGAGTACAAATTTGTACACTATCTATAATTTCACCTGTTAACAGCATCTTCGCAGACGCTTTAGCTGCTCCGGCTGCACAAGAACCAGTCGTATATCCGCATCGAAGCTTTTTTCTCCCATGAGCAATATATTTTTCGATCATAAATTTAATTTCCCTTAAAACAAAAACCGCTCGAGCTATACTTGCCCGAAGCGGAATAAATCAAAACACATAACAAACCTGGTGGGCCATTAGGGACTCGAACCCCAGACCGTCCGGTTATGAGCC
>CAJKFZ010000054.1 GCA_905199285.1 uncultured Ruminococcus sp. | reverse complement strand
CCCGTACCCTCTGTCAGCAAGCTGACATCTCCCTACACTGTAGGGAGTCACCCCTTACCCCTGCCAAAGGGTTGTATAACCCTTTGGAAACCCAGTATTATATTATTACAAATACCCCATAAAGGGGTATTTGTAATAATTAAGGGCAAGTATTCTATAGGATAAAAAACCCTTTAACAGCGGATAAAAGGGACAGCACTCTCTTTAAAATGCCATAGAAGATAAATAAAGTAAGAAAATTTCCAATATGTCTTTGTTAATAAGATATTGCGGAAACGACGTATTTACGTGACTCGACTGCCAATCCACCCCTGTTTTCACCGAAAAATGTTGACATTTTTCTAAGCATTATTTATAATTGGCTTATGGAAAACATTGCAGTGTACCAAATTTATTTGAGGTGAAAAAATATGCAGGATACAATTACTTTTGGAAAATTCATTCAGTCCAAACGAAAAGAGGCGGGGATATCTCAGAAGGTTCTTGCCGAAAGACTTTACGTTACTGAATCTGCTGTCAGCAAGTGGGAGAGAGGTATATCCTATCCCGATATTACCATGATCTCCGAGATATGCAGCGCTCTCAATATTACAGAGCATGAGCTCTGCACAGCAAGCGATGACGAAAATCAGCGTAAAATTGTGAAAATGGCGAAAAAGTATAAATTATTTATTGCAGTATATAATGCGATTATGGCTTTGGGATATTTATCGGCAATTATATCGTGCTTTATAATTTTTATTTTTAAAGAGCATAATACATCGAAGTTTTGTATTCTTCTGACGTCGCTGATGTTGTCGGCTTCATTGTTGAACGTTCCGACATTTGCGGCTAAAAACAGGGGAATACTTACGCTGGCAAGCTCTTACGTTTCGCTGACGCTTCTTTTGCTTTCGGGAAACGTTTACAGCGGCGGCGACTGGTTTTTTATGGCATTTTTGTCCGTTACGCTGGGACTGTGCATCGTTTTTCTGCCGTTTATTATCCGATGTGATTTTATAAGCAAGTATATCGGAAATAACAAATCGCTTATATGTATGGCTGCCGATACGGCTATGATACTGGCGGTTGTCGCTTATGGAACGCTGAAATACGGAGTCTGGGAAAGCTTTGTTACGGGAATAGTCTCCGCAGCGTGCGTTCTTGTATTGGTATGGGCAATTTTTGCAGTTATAAGATATGCTAAGATAAATATTTTTCTCAAATCGTCCGCCGTTCTTGCAATGCTTGGCGTATGGCTCTTATCGGCGGAAAAACTCGCTCTGCATTTTCTGCCGTCGAATGTGGATTTTTCCATAACAATAAATGACGATGTTTCAACAGCTATAGTTTCAGCATTTATTATCGGTCTTGCAGGAATTTCAGCCGCTGTGGGACTTGTTTTCAGATACCGGCGTTAGGACAGCGGTATTGACTTTGTTTGCTATTGTAGGGAGACTTTTTCCCTCATACTCTCTGTCAAAAAGATAATTTCTCTTAGGGGCATCGCCCTAATCAATACATAATCCCCATTAAGGGGATTATGTATTGATTAATACCGGGTTTCCAAAGGGTGGATTCACCCTTTGGCAGGGGGATGGGGGGACAGAGTCCCCCATATAATCGCAGGTAAAGGACAATACTGCTGTTGAAGCGGCGGTTTTTCAATAATTTTATTTGGAGGTATTTTGATGAAACCGATTTATGACTCATGGGATCTTAATTATAAATCGATTTTCGGAGCGGTAAAGCAGTTTGAGACCTGCCGCTTCACCATAAGGCTCTCGAAGGATGTAGTTCCTGATTTTCCGCCTGTGCTCGTGCTTTTCAGAACGGGATTCAAAGAACGTTTCCTTAATATGAATGAAATAACCGAAGAGGATGACTGTATTGCGTACTCTACTGAATATACCGCAAGATACAGCGATGTTCACTACTACTATTTCTCGTATACTCAGGGAGGAATCCGTCATTACATCAAGAAGAGCAATGTTCACGAGGGATGTATTGATAACGGCGACCTCTTCCAGCTTACCGTTTACAAAAATACTTATGAAACTCCTGATTTCCTCAAGGGCGGAGTTATGTATCAGATTTTCCCTGATCGTTTCTGCAAGAGCGGAAAGGTTCACGAAAACATTCCGTATGGACGAGTTATCCGTGATGACTGGAACGGTACTCCCTATTATAAGCCGGACGAGAACGGTCATGTCTGGAATAACGATTATTTCGGCGGAGATTTTGCCGGAATCCAGTCGAAACTCGGGTACCTTAAAGACCTCGGTGTTACCTGCATTTATCTCAACCCGATTTTTGAATCCCACGAAAATCACAGATACAATACTGCCGATTACATGAAAGCCGATCCGCTGCTTGGTACTAACGATGAGTTTGAAGAGCTTTGCAAAGAGGCTGAAAAGTACGGTATATCGGTAATTCTTGACGGAGTTTTCTCTCATACCGGAGCTGACAGCGTTTACTTCAACAAGTTCGGACGCTATCCCGAAGCCGGCGCATATCAGTCTAAGGACAGCAAATATTACGAGTGGTACTCTTTCACCAATTTTCCCGACACCTACGAAGCTTGGTGGGGAATAGATACTCTCCCGAACGTCTGGGAAAATAACGAGAATTACACTGATTTCATCTGCGGTGAAGAGGGAGTTTTACAATACTGGCTCAGCAAAGGTGCGGCAGGATATCGTCTTGACGTTGCCGACGAGCTTCCCGATCAGTTCCTGAACAATCTCCGAAAGTCTGTCAAAGGCTTCGGCGACGATAAAATCGTTATCGGCGAGGTCTGGGAGGATGCTTCAAATAAGGAAAGTTACGGTATAAAACGTCGTTATCTCCTCGGCGATCAGCTCGATTCTGTTATGAACTATCCTTTCCGTGAGGCGATAATCAACTTCATCAAGGGCGGAGATCCGAGACATTTCATTAATTCGGTGATGACGATCGTTGAGAATTATCCGAAGCCGACTATCGACGTGCTGATGAATTTCGTTTCAACTCATGATATCGAACGTGCAATAAATCGTCTTGGCGGCGAAAACTGCGATGACAAGAGCAAGGACTGGATGGCGGAAAGATACCTGACCGAGAGTGAATATGCTCTTGGCAAAAACAGACTGAAGGCAGCAATGGCGCTCCAGTTTTTCCTGCCCGGAGTTCCGAGCATTTATTACGGTGACGAAGCCGGACTTCAGGGATATAAAGATCCCTTCAACCGCCGCTGTTATCCTTGGGGAAATGAAGACCATGAGCTTATCGAGTATGTTTCAGAGCTTAGCCGTGTGAGAAAGTCTATCCCGAACATGAAAGACGGTCAGACTTATTTCGTGCTGAACGACAAGGCAGTTGTTGATGACAGAATAATTGCGTTTACAAGAGTCGGCGAGACCGATTACATCGTTTTTGTAAACAGAAGCGCTGAAAGCGTAATGCTGAACGATCTTGCTTCTCTTCTTCCGAGATTTAAGAATTTAAAGCCGCATGTGGGTGAATTCAGTGATAATTTCCTTAAAATAGAGCCATATGGTTATTCTATCATAAAGGCTGATTTTATTGGCTGAAAAAATTCTCTGGTACAGATACGCTTTTAAGATTATTTTAAGAAAGCGGGGCTATACTTATAGAGGATTAAGTAATCCCAAAATCAATGTCAACAACTTAAGTGCCCTGTTTCTTATGTCCATGTCAAGAGGAAATTTTTCTATGGATATTCACTCTAATTATTTTCATTACTCCTTTATGGGGTAATGAAAATAATTAATATCGGGATTCCAAAGGGGATGTACTCCCCTTTGGCAGGGGTGAGGGGACAGCGTCCCCACTTAAGTTGATGACATTGATCCCCCAATTCCCCCTCTAAATTCATTTTATTTTTCTTGACCTGTAATTTTTTACAGGTTTTTTTATTTTATGTGAATAACATTGAAACGCCGTTTACTGCCGCACAAAGTACGATTCCGGTTAAAACCGGAAGAATGAAGCTGACAGCCGTCCATTTAAGACTGCCGGTTTCTTTTTTTATTGTAAGACAGGTAGTGGCGCAGGGAAAATGAAATAGTGTGAAAATTATCATACAGAGCGCAGTAGTGAAATCCCAGCCGTTTGCGCTTAAAACCGCATGGAGCTGTGCCGGATCGTTCAGCTCTATAAGACTGCCCTGTGCAAGATAGGTCATAAGTATTATTGGAACGACGATCTCGTTTGCCGGAAATCCGAGAATAAATCCCAGCAGTATGACTCCGTCAAGACCGATGAAGCGTCCAAAGGGATCGAGAAAATCTGATGCATGAGCGAGCAGCGAGGAGTCTCCGGCATTTATGTTTGCAAGAAGCCATATTATAAGTCCGCATGGAGCAGCGGCAGTGCAGGCTCTTCCAAGAACGAAAATTGTTCTGTCGAAAATCGAACGCACTAAAACTTTGCCGAACTGCGGTCGACGGTATGGAGGAAGTTCCAGAGTAAAAGAAGAGGGGATTCCTTTAAGCAGAGTATGCGACAAAAGTTTGGACATAGCAAGCGTTGCCGCTACTCCAAGCAGAATTGCTCCGAGGAGCAGAAGCGCAGATATTACAGATGAAAACCTGTTTCCTGCCGTGACGAAGAACATAGTGATTATAGCTATAATAGTCGGAAACCGACCGTTGCAGGGGACAAAACTGTTGGTCAGAATTGCAATAAGCCGTTCACGGGGAGAGTCGATAATACGGCATCCCGTTACCCCGCAGGCGTTACAGCCAAATCCCATCGCCATTGTGATTGATTGTTTTCCGCAGGCATTGCAGCAGCGGAAACAGCGGTCGAGATTAAATGCGATTCTCGGAAGATACCCTGCGTCCTCCAGAATAGTGAAAAGCGGGAAGAATATCGCCATAGCCGGATTCAAAATAAACCGGAATAAATATCGTTAAAAGCAATATAATTTTATCAGGATATTGGAGGTGAGATATGGAAAATGAGCAGAAAAAGATAGTTCTGCCAAAAGAACTTCAGATAAGAATGTTGAAATTTTTCTTAAAAACGTCAATTCCGAGGAAGAAAAAGAATCTGCTTTCAAAAGAAAAATGATAGGAGCGATTTATCATGCCGGCAACCGGAATCTACGTCAGAGTATCGACCGAGGAACAGGCAAAAGAAGGGTTTTCGATAAGGGCGCAGGAGGAAAAGCTGAAGGACTATGCGAGAATAAAGGATTGGACTATATATCGGATTTACTCCGATGAGGGGATAAGCGGAAAGAGTATCGAATGCCGTCCGCAGATAAAAGAGCTGATTCAGGACATAAAAAACGGAAATATTAAAAATGTTCTGGTTTTTAAGATAGACCGTCTTACAAGAAGTACGTCAGATTTAATATATTTGATCAATCTGTTTAACGAATACGGCTGCGCATTTAATTCGCTTTGTGAAAGTATAGATACGCAAACGCCTTCAGGAAGAATGTTTATAAAAATAATCGGCATTTTTGCTGAATTTGAACGGGAAAATATAGTTGAAAGAACCAAATTGGGTTTTGAAAGAAAGGTGAGAGAGGGCTATAGTCTCTGCACCAGAACGGCAAGCTACGGTTACGATAAGTGCAGGGGAGATAAAGTACAGAAAATCAATAAAAAAGAGGCGGTTATTGTAAAGGAAGTGTTTGAAATGTTCGTAAACAAGGGGATGCCGTTTCTTGATATAGCTAAAAATCTGAATGAGAGAAATATTCCGACGAAAGAAAATTCAGTCTGGCAGGCAAGAAGCGTAAAAAATATGCTTACAAACTGTAATTACATAGGCAATGTCAGATATGCGACCAAAGATGAGAAGCGCAATTTTGAGGTCAAAGGAAATCATGAGCCGATTATTTCCGAAGAACTGTATAATGAAGCTCAGGAACTTATTGGGAAAATTTCTAAAAAGAGTTATACAAAGCGTCCAAAGCAGGAGAATTATTTTTCCGGTATTTTATACTGCGGAAAATGCGGAGCAGGTTTGATAACTCATAACGACAGCGCTAAAAATAAAAACGGCGAAAAAGTGTTCAAGGGAGGCTACCGCTGCGGCGGATACAGACGAAAGACCTGCAATGCAAGCAATATATTGCATAAAAATGCTGAAACAGCGTTCCTTGATTATCTTGAGCAGATCGAAGATTTTTCCGAAGCAGATGAAGTTCAAATAAAGGAAATGAACGATACAAAAAAAAATAAAGAGATGCAAAGACTGAATCATTTTCTGAAAACTCTTGAGGGCAAGGAAAGAGAGCTTATAAGTTCGTATGCGGAAAATAAGCTGAGTTTTGAGCAGTTTATGCAGTTAAAGGACTATATTGAATCCGAGAAAATCAAAACCCTCGGTCAGCTTGACGAGCTTTCGGTTGTGAAAGGAGAATTAGTGATCGAAGGGGAAGATATTATCAAAAACCTTAAGGAAAACTGGGAGTTGCTTACTGATTCGGAAAAGCGATTATTTCTTCTGAAATTCGTTGAAAAAATCGTCATAGTGAATGAAATGCGAAACAGCAGAAGAGGCAATGTGAAAATCATTGATGTGACTTTTCATACGGAGAGCGGTTGACAATTATAACACAATTAATGTATAATAAGATTCAATAAAATATTTGCGAGGACTATATGAAAACAGCTTATTATAAATGCAGTCTCGGAACTCTGCGTATGATTTACGAGAATGATACGCTCTTTGCTCTGAATGCAGGAGATTTCGTACCTGAAAACAGTGTTCCATCTCCGTTTACAGAAAGCGTGTATCGTCAGATATGCGAATTTCTCTGCGGAAAAAGAAAGAAATTTGATGTTCAATACGAGCTTCACGGCACGGACTTTCAGAAAAAAGTCTGGCATATACTTGAAACGATTTCCTATGGCAGTACGATATCTTATGCCGAAGCTGCCGAAAGGATAGGCAATCCCAAAGCGGCAAGAGCTGTCGGGGGAGCGTGCAATAAGAATCCCATATGGCTTATTGTTCCATGTCACAGAGTTATAGGCGCAAACGGCAGACTTACAGGTTACGCCTGCGGTATTGATATGAAAGAAAAACTGCTTTCTATTGAAAAGGAATATGCAAATGAAATATAGAAAAAATACACAAAGAACGATTGAAGTTTTTTTGATTACAATCAACAGAGTATCGTGTGTTTTGACCATAATACTCGGAATGATTAGCATGGTGTCTGAAATATTCGGAGTTCCGGCTTTAGAAAAATTACTCTGCGATCTGCATATTGCATTGTCGGTCTATTGAATAATAAGCATTGGCTGTATATGCGCAGCGATATGGATCGTTTCATGCGTATTAAGGGAAAAATATAAATTATAGCGTTATATTAATCTGGTTGCAGCTGCAAACTTGTCCTTGATTTAATTTGAATTTTATGGTATAATATTAATAATACCCTTTTAAATAGGAGGATTTTTATGCTGAATGCGGATTTAAAGGAGTTTGAATTTACCTCTTCATTCGATGAACTGGTGATCTCTGCCGTGATTGCCGTTCCGGTTGGAAATGTATGCGGCGTTGTTCAGATTGTTCACGGCTTGAACGAGCATAAGGAACGTTATTATCCCTTTATGGATTATCTCGCTGAAGAAGGCTTTATTACTGTTATCCACGATTGCAGAGGTCACGGAAAAAGTATCTGTACTCCGGACGACCTCGGATTTATGTTCAGAAACGGCGGTGACGGTTTTGTAAGCGATATTGCTCAGCTTAATAAAATTATAAGAGAAACTTATCCTCAGCTTCCGATTTTTATGATAGCTCAGGGAATGGGTTCTGTCGGCGCAAGATGCTATATAAAAGAACACGATGACAGCTTAAACGGACTCGTTCTGCTCGGAACACCGTGTTACAGCAGGTTTTCGCCTATTACAAGATGTATTCATGCGGTTTCATCAAAAAAACCGGGAAGCCGTTTCAGAAGCGAAAAAATTTACGACACTGTTGGCAGTACACTCGGAAAAGGCTTTGAACAGTCTGAAAATTCATGGCGGTGCAGCGATTCGGAGGTTGTTGCTGAATTCAATAACGATCCGCTTTGCAGTTTCAAGCCTACGCTTAACGAATATGAGGAAATGCTCGTTCTTATGCGTCGTGCATATTCATCAGGTGGCTGGGAACTTAAAAATCCGTCGCTTCCGGTAAGATTTGTTTCCGGCAAGGACGATCCATGCTTTATTTCTGAAAAGAAGTTTTTCTCCGCCGTTTTCTCGCTTGAGAAAATTGGCTATGAAAGTATCTCCCACAGGCTTTTCGATGGTATGCGTCACGAAATCCTCAACGAGAAAAACAGCATAAATGTATGGAAGGATATAGCGAAAACGCTTTTTTCATGGATAGACCGCTATAACGATGCCGCCGCAGAGCTTATTGAGGAAACTCACGAAGAAACAGCGTCCGGCGCAGAAAATATATGACAAAACGAAAGGATATATAAAATGGATATCAATAAAACAATCGCAAAAGAATTCGGATTAAAACAGGAGCAGGTCGATAATACGATAGAGCTTATTGACGACGGAAAAACCATACCGTTTATTGCACGTTACCGTAAGGAGCTTACAGGCTCGCTCGACGATCAGGTTCTTCGTGAACTTAACGACAGACTTACTTATCTCCGTAATCTTGAAAAGCGTAAGGAAGAGATCACAAATTCCATTACCGAGCAGGAGAAAATGACTCCGGAGATAGAAGCCGCTATCAGCGCCGCCGTGACTCTTGTCGAGGTAGAGGATATTTACCGTCCGTTCAAGCCGAAGAGAAAAACTCGTGCAAGTGTTGCAAGAGAAGCCGGACTTGAACCGCTCGCTGTTCTCATCATGGAGCAGGATAACTCTACTGAGCCTGAAAAAGAAGCCGAAACATTTGTGAACGGGGAAAAGAACGTTCCCGACGTTAAATCCGCAATTCAGGGGGCTATGGATATTATTGCCGAGGATATCTCCGATGACGCAAGCATAAGAAAGAAGCTCCGCAGTCTGGCGAACGAAAAGGGAGAAATAGCTTCAAAAGCGTCCGATCCAGAGGCTGAAAGCGTTTACACCAATTATTATGAGTATTCCGAGCCGATTTCAAAAATTGCAAATCACCGTGTTCTCGCTCTCGACAGAGGTGAGAAAGAGAATTTCCTCAAGGTTTCGATAAGTCTGGATGAAGCTGCCGCAACGGGAATAATCCTCGAAAAATACATCAAAAACAACAATGCCTGCGGCGAACTTGTCCGTGCAGCCGCCGAGGACAGCTACAAAAGACTCATTTTCCCGTCTATCGAGCGTGAAATACGTTCCGAAATGACTGCCAATGCTGCTGAGGAATCTATCAAGGTATTTGCCTCAAATCTCCGTCAGCTTCTTCTCCAGTCACCTTTGAAAAACAGCGTTATCCTCGGACTCGATCCCGGCTACAGAACCGGATGCAAGGTCGCAGTTATCGACTCTACGGGAAAAGTTCTCGATACAAACATCGTCTACTGCACTCCCGGACCGAAAACCAATATTGAAGCTTCTAAAAGAACTATCCGTTCGCTCATAGAAAAGCATAACGTTACGACGATTTCAATCGGAAACGGTACGGCTTCCCGTGAAACGGAATCGTTTGTTGCCGAACTTCTCAAAGAAATTCCGCAGAAAGTCAGCTATATGGTTGTAAGCGAAGCCGGAGCGTCCGTTTATTCCGCTTCAAAGCTTGCCGCCGAGGAATTCCCGGATTACGATGTTTCGCTCAGAAGCGCAGTTTCGATAGCACGCCGCTTGCAGGATCCGCTTGCGGAGCTTGTTAAGATCGATCCGAAAGCGATCGGAGTCGGACAGTATCAGCACGATATGCCGCAGGCTCGTATGAGCGACGCTCTTTCCGGAGTTGTTGAGGACTGCGTAAACTCGGTCGGAGTTGACCTTAATACGGCTTCGCATTCGCTGCTTTCCTATATTGCCGGAATCAACTCTGCTGTAGCGAAAAATATAGTGACATACCGTGAGGAAAACGGTAAATTTACCGACAGAAAAGAACTTCTTAAAGTTCCGAAGCTTGGTAAAAAAGCCTTTGAACAGTGCGCCGGATTTTTAAGAGTAAGAGACGGAAAGAATCCTCTCGATAACACGGCAGTTCATCCCGAAAGCTATAAGGCTGCGTCTGCACTTTTAAGCGAGTGCGGATTCACTCTTGCCGACATCTCAAACGGCGGAGCAGCTGATATAAAGGAAAAAGCGGACAGCCTTGGCATAGAAAATATAAGCAGTTCGCTTGAAATAGGCGTTCCCACGCTCACAGACATTATCAGCGAGCTTAAAAAGCCGGGACGTGACCTTCGTGATGAGCTTCCCCCTCCGCTGCTCAGAAGCGGAGACGTTATGGAAATTAAGGATCTCAAGCCCGGCATGGAGCTTGTCGGAACGGTTCGCAATATTATTGATTTCGGAGTTTTCGTTGATATCGGAGTACATGAGGACGGTCTCGTTCATATTTCTCAGATCTGCAACCGCTTCATCAAGCATCCTCTTGAAGCTGTTAAGGTAGGAGAAGTTGTAAAGGTTCGTGTAATTGACGTGGATGTTAAGCGCAGCAGAATTTCCCTCACCATGCGTCTTAACGACGAGGAGGAGAAAAAGCAGTCTCGTCCCAGAAACGAAAAGAAGCGTGAAAACAGAAAACCAAGGGGATTCGATGCAAGCAAACTTCGCAACAGCAGTTTTAGAATTAAGCAGAAGTAATTTCATGGGGACTCTGTCCCCATACCCCTGCCAAAGGGATATTATTCCTTTGGAAACCCGGTATTAATAAAATCAAATCCCCATAAAGGGGATTTGATTTTATTAGAGCGAATGCTCTAAGAGGATAAATTCTTGGCAGCAGCAAAGAGAGCAGAAGCTTCTGAATTGTTTTGCTAAAACAAAAACTGCCGCAGGATTTGCGGCAGCTCATATTTCTATATTTGTAGATTCTCGATTATAAAATTTTGCGTCGTCGCCGAAAAATTCCTCTAAAGAGCCGGTTTCGCCTATCAGACGGAGTTTCTGCGGCTTTGTCAGCGACTTTATCTTATACTCCAATTTTGAAGCGAGACTGCGATTGTCAGCGCTCCAACAGGCTTCCAGCGATTCGGCTTTGTGAGAACGTGTGAATTTTGCACATTTTGAGCTTTGATTGAAATGCTCGCTCATACGACGGCTTAAATCGGTCGTGATGCCGGTGTATAGCCTGTTTCCGGAGCATTTTATTATATAAATGTAATACATTAAACGATTCTCCGATTCAGAAAGGATAAAACTATGCTTAAAAAAATTTTGGACGGAAGTTCCTGTGCAGAGTGCAGACTGTGTTGTGTTTTCGATAAGGACGATATATGGGAAACTCCTGTTTTTACCGACAAGATACGTCAAAAAATCCTGAAAGCAAAGCACGATGCGGAATTTATTCCCAAGGACGGCGGATATACTTTCCTTGTAGGAGAGCTTAAAGATGAGGAGCTTTTTTACTGTCCTGCCCTGACTGAAAACGGCTGTATGCTCGGGGGCGATAAACCTTTTGATTGCCGTATATGGCCGTATCGTATCATGGAGGTCGGCGGCAAAAGAGCGATAGCAATTGCCTCTATCTGCAAAGAGCTGTATAACCGACCGCTTTCACAGCTCACGGAATTCCTCAAGGAAGGACTGGCGGAGACTATTTTCCGTTATGCCGACGCTCATCCGGAGATAGTCAAGCAGTATTACAGCGGCTACCCCGTGCTGATGTTTGAGGAAGAGTAGATTATATTTGCTCATGACAAGTGATATGAGATTTGGTTTCCGTTATTTTCTGCAAAGTGCAGCAGTTCTCTGGATTTTACCCTAAATAATACCGATACTCCTTTATGGAGTATCGGTATTATTTAATTGTGGGTTTCCAAAGGGACTGTACGTCCCTTTGGCAGGGGTTAAAGGGGACAGAGTCCCCTTCATCATTTACTGTGATTAGCAGAAAAGATATCTGCAACTTCGCTCAGAGTTATATATGCGAGAGGATCGATTTTCTGGACTATATCTTTCATCCGCATTACCTGAAAGCGGTTTACAACGAAATACAACGCACTTCTGTCTGTTCCGGAAAAGCCTCCTTTAGCGTCAATGATGGTAACTCCGCAGTTGAATTCATCCATAAGCTGTTTGCAGATTTTATCCGGTTTGGATGTGATTATCATTGCGGCTTTTGAACGCTGTAATCCGTCTACGATAAAGTCTATGGTTTTTAGTGCGGCATAGTATGTAACTATTGAGTAAAGCGGAAGAATCCAGCTGTTTATCACGATTCCGCAGACAACATACAGAATAATATTATATATCATGACGAATGATCCGACCGACAATCCGAGCCGTTTTGCAAAAATGACCGCCATAACTTCAATTCCGTCCATAGCTCCGCCGAAACGTATAGCAAGACCGCTTCCTGTTCCGGAGATAACTCCGCCGAAGAGAGCGCAAAGCAGCAGATCTGTTCCGGCGAGCGGAGAAGCAAGACTCACATCGACCGGAAGAATATCGGTTATAAGCCACGATGTTACCGAGTAGATTATAACGGTATAAATTGCATAGAATGTGAACGCCTTGCCCTGTTTTTTCAGTCCATAGAGAAAAAGCGGAACGTTCAGCAGAATGAGGAAAATCGAGAGTGAAAGCCACTGTGGAGTTACTTGTGCAAGAAGCATGGAAGTTCCTGAAATTCCGCTGTCGTAAAGTTTTACCGGCATAAGGAAGAGTGTTATCCCGAAAGCGTTTATCATTCCGGCGACAGTAAGCATTATGAGATTGAAGGGTTTTATTGATTCAAAAAATTTTTTCATTTTTTCTCCTTTCGTCGGGTGAGATTATAAGAAGAGACGCCTTCTTGCGGAAAGCGCCTCTTTGCACTTGTTAGCTTTAGGCAACACCTCACAAAGCACGCCTGACGTCTTTATACGTCATCTGCTTGCATATTTTCCGTCATATTACACAAATTCTTCTTGCAATACGGCAGTATTGCTACGTCGAATTTATGCAATCTGACGAAAAATCTGACTGCGCATCTGCCGCACAATCTTTGTGCGTTGTTGCCTTTACTTTTTGATCTTGCCGATCACGTCGCCGAGTTTATCTTTAGCTGTATCGACTGCTTTATTGATTTTATCATCGGGAAGGTCGATTCCTGTAATTCCCTCTACAGCCTTGATAGGATCATTTTTAAGGTTGTTTGTGAAATCCTTATCGTTTTTTACCTTGTCAGTGATCTCGCCGATTTTGCCTTTAATATCCATAAAGAACCTTCTTTCAGAAAAATTATTGTAATTATATTATAACATATTATAGTAACCAAAT
>CAJKFZ010000053.1 GCA_905199285.1 uncultured Ruminococcus sp. | reverse complement strand
GGAAATCGCAGTTCCAGAACCGGAAGAAGCAGCAGAACCTATTATAGAGGAAATCACAGTTCCAGAACCGGAAGAAGTTGCAGAACCTATGATAGAGGAAATCGCAGTTCCAGAACCGGAAGAAGCAGCAGAACCTATTATAGAGGAAATCGAAGATCCAAAACCTGTAGAAAATATTCAGATTCCGCAGACTGCTCCGATAAATAATGTACCTGTTCAGCCTGCGCCTGTAGCTCCAACTCCTGCACCTGTTGTACAGCCTGCTGCTCCTGTTCAGAATTCTGTTCAGCCGCAGATCATAAGCGTTCCGCAGTTCGCCGGATATGATATGAACGGTCAGCCTGTTTATACTTATGTTCAGATGCAGATGACCGGATCAGATACTAACGGTCAGCCTATTTTTGTACCGATAAACGGTCAGCAGCCGATTATGTCCGCTCCGCAGACCACTCCTGCTGCTCAGCCTGTTCAGCCATCAGTTCCTGTACAGCCTGCTGCTCCGGTTCAGCCTGCACCAGCACCTGTTCCGGTTGCTCCTGCTCCTGTTAAACAGCCTGATTTCAGAGCTGCAAATAACAGTACATATGTTCAGCCTACGGCTAATATTTCTAAAATTGCCGTTAATCCTCACGCTAAATCGACTTCTCAGGCTTTTGTTAACGCTATTGCAAGCTCGAAGGATTATGCTAATAAAAACCTTATCGAAACGCAAGGACTTCGTGCGAACAGTCCTATCCTTACTTCCGTTGAGGACGTTCTTTCACAGATGGGCGATGATTCCTTGGCGAAAAAGAAAGCTGCCGAACAGAAAAATGTTGTTCCTGTAAATGAGTATAAAGGACCGATAAAATCTGCTCCTAAAACCTCTGCGCCTGTTCAGAAAACAGAACCTGCTAAGGACGATGTAAGATTTATGAGCAAGGCTGATCTTAAGGCTAAGAAGAAGCAGGATAAGATCGACGCTAAATTTAAAAAGGATATGGCTAAAAGAGGATTCTAAACAGATAAACTACGAAATGAGGAAATAAAAATGTCATACGATGAGATATACAATGAGCTTAAAAGCAAAATGACCGATGATGCCGAAGCAAATGAAGCGATGCTGAAAAAAGAAGCCGAGCGTTTTCTCAAAGAGAAAAATAACGTCGGAGTTGAAGCGGCAGGAGCTTTGATAATGGAGAATATGTCCGATGAGAAACGTGATGAGATCATCCGTATAACTCATATCGACGGCGTTCGTATGGATAAGATGTATGAAGAGATAAATAAGCTTGTTAACGAGGGAAAATGCGTTGATGCAAAGCCTCTTGCTGAAAAGCTTTATAAGAAAATCACGGTTGAATTCAAGGAAACCGAAAAGATCAAATATGTCTCTTTCAGAAATCCTTTTGAGGATAATCTCTATCAGATGCTTTTTAAGCCGGAAAAGGCTCTTCACCGCACTCCTTTTGATTTTGCCGCTTATATAACGACTTATGCATACATCCTTATTGAAACAGGTTCTCCGCTTGACGCTATACCGGTTCTCAATACGGCTATGGAATATAATCAGGTGGATTGCGGTCCTAAATTCGAGATGGCGGAGGTTTATAAGCTTCTTCATAATAAAAAGAAACTTCTTGAGATCACAAGGGAAACGCTCAAGGTTGCTTCTGCAATGGCTGCGATAGCAAGATGTTATGCCAACGTTGGTTATATCCTTACTGATTTTCATGAGTTTGAGGATGCTGTCGCTTTCTATACGGCAAGTGTTATGATGTTTCCGAATCCGGCTATCCCACGTGAAATGCAGCACCTTGCAGACCTTAAAGGTTCGCCTGTTGCATATACAGGTCTTGAAAAGATATTAGAGGTATTTGAAAAATACGATATTAATTTTGGTCCTGATAAAGATGTCGTTTCTCTTGCAGCAGATCTTGCTTCGTATTATCTTATGAAGAATGATATCAGCAATGCTCTTCGTGCGCTTAAACTTACTTACGGTCTGACTCAGGATGATAAGATCAAGGAAATGATACTTAAATATGAGCCTGATTCCGCTATTGGACTTTCTTCCCGTGCAAATAATGAAAAACCCAATATTACAAGAACGGTGAATGACAATCCGGAAGAATAAAGATGAAACCGAGCCTTTTGCATTTTGCAAAAGGCTCTTTTTATAGCTTAGAAGGAAAATTTACAATTTATTCATTGACAGGAAATGATGTCCGGTGATATAATGTTAAACAGCTAATGATTAAACGTTTAATTGTTAGCTGTTTAATTGTTTTGTATGTGAACGGAGGTGTGTAATTTGATCGAAAATAAATATATTATCGGACTGTTTGAGAATATACATATTCTAAGACGGCTCGCAATAAGGAGAATAACCGAAAAATCACCGCTTCATTTTGGTCAGGTCACTATAATGAAAACTATTGAATGCAACGAAAACTGTACTCAGGCGGATATTGCTGAAATGCTTGGAGTTACTCCGGCTTCTGTTGCAACCTCGACAAAAAGGCTTCAGAAAGCAGGACTTGTTACCAAAACTGTAGATTCCGAAAATCTTCGCTGTAAAAGACTTGCTCTTACGGATAAGGGCAGAGAGGCTATAACCCGTCATATGAGCTTTTTTGATGATTACGATAAGCTTGTTTTTGAGGACTTTTCCGAAGAGGAAAAAGAGCGGCTTACTCAATACCTCAATCGTATAGCCGATAAAATGCGTGAGATCGAGGGAATTGATATCGATTTCTCAAATCCGATAGAAGCTTCATGTTTTCTCAGAATGAAAATGGGGGAAATGATATCGGATGAGGAAAATAATCAATAATATGAAAGGAGCTTTGCCAGATGTATAAAACAATTTTTTCTAAGGTCGGGGAGTATAAAAAACAGGCTGTTTTAGCCCCGATAACGATTGTCGGCGAAGTAATTATGGAGGTTACGATACCTATGGTTATGTCGAAAATTATCGACAACGGTATCAAAGCCGGAAAAATCAGTTACGTTGCCGGAATGGGTATACTTATGGTCGCAATGGCTCTGCTGTCTCTCCTTTTCGGAGCTGTAGCAGGCAGACTCAGCGCTGTTGCAGCAATGGGATTTGCAAAGAATTTAAGAAATTCACTTTTCCATAAGGTTCAGGATTTTTCGTTTTCGAATGTCGATAAATTCTCGACTGCTTCTCTTACAACAAGGCTTACGACCGATGTAACAAACGTTCAGAATGCATTTATGATGCTTATAAGGACGGCGGTCCGTGCGCCGATAATGCTGATAAGCGCTACGGTTATGGCGGTTTGCATTAAGCCGAATCTTGCTGTTGTTTTCCTGTTTGCTATTCCTGTTCTTGGAACAGCGCTGTTCTTTATTGTTACAAACGCTCATCCGAGATTTGAAAAAATGCTTAAACAATATGACGGAATGAACGCAAGGGTTCAGGAGAATCTTACCGGTATAAGAGTGGTCAAAGCTTTCGTCAGAGAAGAACACGAAAAAAAGCTCTTTACGGAAAATACCGATAAGGTAAGACGTGCGCAGGTTTTCGCCGAGAAGCTTGTTATTCTGAATATGCCTATCATGCAGATAGTTGTGTATGCCTGCATAGTGGCTATTCTCTGGTTCGGCGGAAATATGGCTGTTGACGGAAACTTGCAGACAGGTCAGCTTTCAAGTTTTATCATGTATGTCGGACAGATTCTTATGTCGCTTATGATGCTTTCGATGCTCTTTATTATGTTTGTTATTTCAAGAGCTTCAATGCAGCGTATCTACGAGGTTTTATCGGAAGAGCCTTCTATTGCTGATCCCGAAAATGCAGAAGTTTCGGCAAAAGACGGTTCTGTAAGCTTTAAGAACGTCAGCTTCAGCTATTTTGATGATATGAATAATCTTGCCCTTGAAAAAATCGATCTCGATATAAAATCAGGCGAAATGATAGGAATTATTGGCGGAACAGGTTCATCTAAAAGCTCGCTGGTTCAGCTTATCCCACGTCTTTACGACGCTACGGAGGGCGATGTTATAGTCGGTGGACATAACGTTAGGGAATATTCTCTTGAAACCCTTAGAAATCAGGTTGCAATGGTTTTGCAGAAGAATGTTCTGTTTTCCGGTACTATTAAGGAAAATCTCCGCTGGGGTGACGAAAATGCGAGCGACGAGGATATCGTCGAAGCCTGCAAGGATGCCTGCGCTCACGATTTTATCATGAATTTTCCGGACGGCTACGATACCGACCTCGGTCAGGGCGGCGTAAACGTTTCCGGCGGACAGAAGCAGAGACTTTGCATCGCAAGAGCGCTTCTTAAAAAGCCGAAAATCATTATTCTTGACGATTCCACAAGCGCCGTTGATACGGCTACCGACAGCAGCATCAGAAAGGCGTTTCGTGAGAAGCTTTCGGAAACTACTACATTTATTATCGCTCAGAGAATTTCATCTGTTCAGGATGCCGACAGGATAATCGTTATGGATGACGGAAAAATTTCCGCTATCGGAACTCATGATGAACTTATGAAAACAAATGCTATTTACCGTGAGGTATATGATTCCCAGCAGAAAGGAGCCGATGAATAATGCCGCCAAGAAATGTACATCCCGGAGCAAAGTCGGAGCAGGCTTTCGGTACTCTTAAACGAATTTTCAGCTATATGTACGGATTCAAGGTTCAGCTTATTTTAGTCGTTATCGGAATCGTTTTAAGCGCCGGAGCAGGAATTGCCGGAAATTATCTCCTCAAGCCGCTCATTGATAACATTGAAGAAAGCCTTGCTCTTGGAAAATGGGATAAAAACGGATTTATAGGGATTCTTACTGTTATGGGAGCAATTTATCTGCTCGGAGCGTTATCTTCACTCTTCTATCAGAGGATGATGCTTAAAATTTCAACCGAAACTCTTATGCGTATCAGAAACGATCTTTTCAGCAAAATGGAATCGCTTCCGATAAGATATTTCGATAAACATACTCACGGCGAGCTTATGAGTCTTTATACGAACGATACTGACGCTATCCGTGAAATGCTCAGCAACAGCGTTGCTCAGTTTATAAGCTCGGCGATCACGATTGTTGGAGTTTTCACAGCTATGTTAATTTATAGCTGGCAGCTTACTATTATTGTGGTAGTTATGCTGTTTGTTATCGTTAAAGTTATCGGCGCTATCGGTTCAAGAAGCGGAAAGGGCTTTATTGCTCAGCAGAAGGCTATCGGAGCTGTAAACGGCTATATTGAGGAAATGATAGACGGTCAGAAGGTCGTTAAGGTTTTCACTCATGAGGATAAGACCTGTGAGGAATTTGAAAAGCTCAACGGGGAACTTTGCGAGGCTGCTACAAGAGCGAATACTTTTGCAAATATCCTTATGCCTATAATGAACAATCTCTCATATCTGCATTATGCAGTAACAGCTATTGCCGGAGGTATTATGACTGTAAAGGGTATCGGCGGAATGACTATCGGAACTGTAGTATCTTATCTTCAGTTCACAAGACAGTTCTCGCAGCCGATCACTCAGGTTTCACAGCAGCTTAACTCAGTTTTAACGGCTCTTGCCGGAGCAGAGCGTATCTTCAAGGTTATTGACGAAGAACCGGAAGAGGATAACGGTTATGTTACTCTTGTTAATGCTAATATTGCTCCTGACGGAACTATAACTGAATCCGCTGAACGTACCGGAAGATGGGCTTGGAAGCATCCTCACAAAGCAGACGGAACTGTTACATACACGGAAGTTAAGGGAAAAGTTGAATTTGATGAGGTGGTTTTCGGGTATGAGCCTAATAAAACCGTTCTTAACGGCATTTCCCTCTACGCTAAATCAGGACAGAAAATCGCTTTCGTTGGTTCAACCGGTGCAGGAAAAACTACTATCACCAACCTTATAAACCGCTTCTACGATGTACCTGACGGAAAAATACGCTACGACGGCATCAATATAAATAAAATCAAAAAAGACGATCTTCGCCGCTCGCAGTCCATTGTTTTGCAGGATACGCATTTGTTTACCGGAACGGTTATGGATAATATCCGATACGGCAAGCTTGATGCAACTGACGAGGAAATATACGCAGCAGCAAAGCTTGCTAATGCCGACAGCTTTATCAGTCATCTTGAAAACGGTTATGATACTATGCTTACGTCCGACGGAGCAAATCTTAGTCAGGGACATCGTCAACTGCTCGCTATTGCAAGAGCCGCTGTTGCTGATCCGCCTGTACTTATTCTTGATGAGGCAACAAGCTCTATTGATACACGAACAGAATCGCTTATCGAAAAGGGTATGGACAGTCTTATGGAGGGAAGAACGGTATTCGTTATTGCTCACAGACTTTCGACTGTCCGTAATTCTCACGCTATTATGGTTCTTGAACAGGGTAAAATCATTGAACGTGGCAATCATGATGAGCTTATTTCTCAGCATGGAAAATATTATCAGCTCTATACAGGAATGTTTGAGCTTAGCTGATGTGGATTTTGTACAATATGAAACTTTATTATGCTGAATTTTGTTGAATATGCATATTGAAATTTTTGTGAAAATTGTGTATTATTTATTTATAGCATATCTGAAGGCTCGATGAAACCCTCTTTAATTTATCTGCTTTCAGTAATGATATCTGCGATTTTTACAGAAAGAGGTTATTAATTATGAATAACAAGAAAATTTTAGCTGCAATTATGGCTTCGTTAATGGTTTGCGGAACATTCGCTTCATGCAGCAGCGGAAGCAGCTCGGAAACTAAAGATTCTTCGGAGGCTGAAACTACGACAGAAGCTCCTACAGAGGCTGATACTCCTGTTCCGACTGCTGCTGTTGACGATGCGGAGGTTGAAGATTCGATCGCCGCTCAGTCCGGCGAAGCTTATCTTGCTATAAATGAAGAGCAGGGCTGGTGTAAATATTTCGGACTCAATGACGATCCGGCCCAGACTATGCTTTCATATAATGCAGGAGTTGTTCCGATAACAGGAAACGGAAGCTATACAGTAAGCGTTACTGCTGATACAAACGGATTCAGACTCGATACAACAGGCGATGCCGGAGATTACAGCGTTGTTCCTTCCGGACTTATGTTCTCTGCTCTTATGGTCAAGGACGGAAAAACTTTATTCCCGAATGCTGTTCTTACTATTGATTCTATCGTCGTTGACGGAAAAGAGATAACTCTTGCCGCTAAGGGATATACATCTTCTGATGACGGAAAAGAACTTCGTTCAAATATCTATAACCAGTGGGTAACTGATCTTCCTGACGATGCGGTTTCAACTGAGGGTGCGCTCGTTGTTGACGGAAATCCTACAGACGCAGCTGCTGCTTATTCGCCATGTATTGTAAATCTCGATGATTTTGCCACATGGACAACTGTTGAAGTAAACTTTACAGTATCAGGAATTGAATAAGATTTACGACTATTTTAAGGCAGCGCCGCACGATTTTTGTGTGGCGCTGTTTTAACTGCTCTCTCTGTTTCGGCAGAGGGAGCTGATTTTATATCAGAAAAAATCTGCTGTGTATTTGAAACTGACATATGTTATTTTTTTGATGATTAAATGTGCTTTTTTTCTGTTTTCGCCGTAAAATGCTTGACATACAAGCAAAATTTTGCTATAATGTTATTTACTATAAAATATTACATAAATAGGCATATGTAATGCGGATATATTTAACTTTATACTAAAGGAGAGATATGAAATGAAGAAGAAATTTCTTAAAAGTACTGCCTGTGCTCTTTGTGCAGCGCTTTCAGTAAGTTCATTTCCTGCGGTTCAGTATATGAATACCGCTGCGGCTGATGAAGAATATTTTGTCGTCGGCGATGTTATTAATAATGACGGTGTTACAAATGAGGACGCTCTTGCTATCCAGAAGCATATGCTTGAACTTGAGCGTATAACGGGTGACAAAGCTCTTGCTGCTGCGGACGCAAACTGTGATGGTAAAATAGATATGTCTGATGCCGTTTCTATTATGATATGGAATACAACTGCAAGAAAAAGTCTCTACGTTGGTGAACTCCACAAGCTTTCAACAGGCAAAGATGTTGTGATAGATCCGGCGGAAACCGATCTTATCAATGCCGGCTCTCAAAACGGCTACACTGATTTCAGTAAAGCTGAAAGTTCATCTTCATTTGGATTTATCGCTCATCAGGACGGAAATTATAAATTCCGTATTAAGTATAGGAGCAGTTCCGACTGCGAAATGCGTCTTATTTTGAATAACAGTGACGTTTATACAAAGGTGCAGTTTGAAAAAACAGACGATGAAGACGGTGAGGTTATTGTTGCTGTAAGAATTGCCGAAGGCGATGTAAATGTGATCCTGGATGCTCCTGACGGCGGAGCTGAGATCGCTTCGATCGATATATGTGTCGGTTCAAACAATCCGGACGATGTTTATTCTCTCGATAAGCCTCCTGTTACTGCGCCGACAACTACCACGACTACAACTACTACGACTACCACTTCTGAAACGACGACAACAACTACTACAACCACTACTACAGTTCCTGTAAAAGAGCGTTATTATGCTGTTGAAGCCGATTATTACAAGGGAATAAGAGAAAATATCAATGCTGGATTTGCCGGTGAAGCTTATGTGAATTATGATAACCTTATCGGAAGCTACGTTGAATGGACTGTAGATGCTCTGGCAGATGGCAATTATGAGGTTAATTTCCGATATGCAAACGGTACGGACGCTAACCGTCAGGTTAAGGTTATCACCAACGGCGATAAGGAATACGGCGAATATGTCGATTTTGAGGGAACCGGAAGCTGGACGGAGTGGAGCGATAAAAAAACGGTCGTTTCCCTTAAAAAAGGCAAAAATACTATTAAGGCATACGCTGTAACTGCAAACGGCGGTCCAAATATGGACTATATTGAGATCATTTCAACCGATAAATCTGCTCCGCATAATAAGGCAACTTCCGGAAAACGTGTTGAGAATCTTGACAGAGGAGTTTCTTCTGCTCATGCTAAAAATGGTAACCTCGTTAGCTGGAGACTTCTTGCAACAGATAATGAGAATACAACGTTCGATCTTTGGAAAAACGGTCAGGAAAAGCTCGCTACCTTTACAGCAGATCAGGCAACGAATTATTTCGATAACGGCGGTCTTGCTACAGACTGGTACACTATTGATGTTTATGTTGACGGCGAATGCACTGAATTTGCTCATGGTTCGATCAATTATACCAACACTAACAGCGGTCAGAGCGGAGCTTATTTCGATATTCCGACTCAGAAGCCTGCCGATATGACCATGCCGGACGGTACGGTCTGCACATACACTGAAAATGACTGCTCGGTCGGCGACGCTGACGGTGACGGACAGTATGAGATATTTGTTAAGTGGGATCCCTCAAATTCGCAGGATAACTCTAAAGACGGATATACAGGAAATGTCTTTATAGACTGCTATAAGCTTGACGGAACTCTTTTATGGCGTGTCGATCTCGGAAAAAATATCCGTGCAGGCGCACATTATACGCAGTTTATGGTTTATGATTTCGACGGCGACGGTAAATCGGAGCTGATTTGCAAGACTGCGGACGGAACTAAGGACGGTCAGGGTAATTATGTGGGCGATCCTTCTAAGGATTACCGTTCGGCAGCAGGAAGAATTCTTGAAGGTCCTGAATATCTTACGCTGTTTGACGGTGAAACAGGCAAGGCTCTTGATACTATCGATTATAAGCCGGCAAGAGGCAATTATAACGATTGGGGCGATAATTACGGCAACCGTGTAGATCGTTTTACTGCCTGCGTTGCTTATCTCGACGGTCAGCGTCCGAGCGCTGTTTTCGGAAGAGGATACTATACAAGAGCTGCTGTTACCGCTTATAATGTCGAGAACGGCAAGCTCAAGGAATACTGGGCTTGGGATACCGGATTCAACGTTTCTGCAAAGGGATACGGTGACGGAAATCACCATATTCTCGGCGCTGATGTTGACGGCGACGGCAAGGATGAAATTGTAGTTGGTTCTGCTGTTATAGACGATAACGGAGAACTGCTTTATACATCAGGTCTTGCTCACGGAGACGCTATTCATATCGGCGACTTTGATCCGACAAACCCCGGGCTTGAAATATTCCAGTGCCTTGAAGACGAAAAACATCCGAACGGAACTGAAGTTAATTTCGGTGTTATTCTCCGTGATGGAAAAACAGGTAAAACTTTATTCCGTGAAACTGCCGGCGGAGATACAGGCAGAGCAATTGCCGATAATCTTATTGCCGGAAATGGCGGTGCAGAAATGGTTGGTTCGCACAGCGCCGATGTTCATCTTGCAAGCGGAACTCATGATGTTGTCTGCCAGTGGTCGGATATTACAAAGTGGGGACAGAATTCAGTCGTTTACTGGACGGACGTTCTTGAAAGAGCTGTTCTTGACAGAACTATGGCAGATCAATACGGCAAGGGCAGAGTCTTTACGGGCGACGGCTTAAGCTATAACAACGCATCAAAATCAAATGCGTGCCTTACCTGCGATCTTACGGGAGACTGGAGAGAGGAAATGATTTTCCGCAAGAGCGACGGAACAGGTCTCAGAGTATTTACAACAACTTATACAACTCAGTATAATTTATATAGTCTTATGCATAATCCGCAGTACAGAATTCAGGTTGCTGCGCAGAATAACGGCTATAATCAGCCTCCGCATACGGACTACTACATTGATTCCGAGGAATATGTAAGACCGGAAGAACCGGATGTCTGGTCTATCGACTGATGATGTTTTCTTCTATTGACGTTTATTTAAGGGGGACTCTGTCCCCCTTGTCCCCCTGCCAAAGGGGAGTACATCCCCTTTGGAAACCCGGTATTAATCATTCAAAATCCCTTATGAGATTTTGAATGATTAGGGCGATGCCCAATGAAGCAATACTCCTATAACTGGGCATAATAGAAATAGAATCATTTTAATGTACGTAAATGAAGAGAATTCAACAGATAATAACGCAATCTCCAATTTTTCATATAATTTCTTCTTTGATTTTTGTTATTTGAATTAAATTTATGGCTTATTCAATGGTTTTCCGTTGAATAAGCCTCTTTTTTTGCCCTCTTATAGGAGGGCGCTGCGGAGTCTTTCGGAAAAGGAGGAAAAAATGGAAGTATTTGCTAAAGGAAAAAATATTCCGACGTATGCTTTCGGTAATCTTTTCGTGCAGGGAGAAAATTTTGCCGACACTATCTGCTTTGTGATTGACCGTTATTATAATGGCAGAGATCTTATGGATTGCAGTTTTATTATCAGAGGCGTTACCGAGGAAAATTGGGAGGTGGATCAGATTCTTTTCGGTGAGGCGGATGATAATAAAATTCGTCTTGAGTGGAGCGTTTCCAATGAATTTACTTATAATTCGGGTACGCTTTTACTTGAATTGAGCGCTTCTGTTCAGAATGAATACGGCGATGAATATACCGTAATTAAATTTGATATGCCTCCGGTAAGCGTGAAACCGACGATTAACGGAAAAAATGGTCCGCTTCCTGAAACTGCGGAACAGCTCAAAAACGAGATAACCGAAGCTGCTTCAGACGGTCTTGAAAAGATTCAACAGGAAATAGCGGAATTTGATCTTGTGGCGGTTGAATCAAGGCTTGATAAAATGGAGGAGGATACGGCGGTTTATCTTGCACGTCCGGAGGTAGTTATTCTTACAAAAAATCAGTATGATTCTATCACGCATAAGGAAAGCGTTCTTTATGTAATTGTTGAGGAGGAGTAAAATGACAGGAAACGGAACTAAAGAAAATCCTTATATTATAACGACTGTTGAAGAACTTTACGGTATGGAGGAACTTGGCGGCAGCGATGTTTATTTTGAATTGGGCAATGATATTGATTTCAACGGAACAGAATACGGCGAGCATTTTAACGTTATTCCTTTGAACTGCGCTGCTTTTGACGGAAAGAATTATGCAATAAGAAATATTTATAAACATGATCCGAATATTGTTCTCAGCATATTCAAACCTTTGAGCACAGGAACTATACAAATAAACAATATTTTGTTTGATAATATAACGCTCATGGGAAAATCTATAAATATTATGTCGGAGGCTGACTGTACGGTTAATATGTATAACTGCACTTTGCTTCTGAATATAAAAAGATGCAGCAATTCGATGTTTGATTCGTCGGGCTGCTGCCTGCTGCATGGAAGCGGTGTTGTTGTGAATCTGGAGCTTTGCAGTATTGCAATAAAAGGAGACTATGTTACACTTTTTCCGTTTATCAAAAGAGGAAGAGTTTACAGAACACAGATAAATGTTGAGTTGTGTACGCATAATCTTTGCACAACAGATGATGACGACAGTTCGTTTTTTTATTCTGTGGATGTTCAGGATTCATGGCTGAGCGGCAAAATAAAAAGCATTGACAGCAACGGCAGAAGGTATATATACATGGCAAATGCGTTGTCAGGCTTTAATAATTATTTTCAGACAGTTACTTATGAGGCTGTTCCTTTTATGTATTGGAGAGCGTCGTTTAATGGATGCTTTTATGATGCAGATGTTATTGGAAGTGCAGAATTTCAAAATCGAAACGGTTCGCAGGTTAATGGTTTCAGTGCGCTTACGACCGCTCAGTGTAAGGATGCGGAGTATCTTAAAACAATAGGTTTTGTCTGCGAAGGAGGAGATGAATGAGCTTTGCAATAATCATCGGACGAAATAATGGTTATCCTTGTATTCCGGAATTGGACGAGTTTGTATCAGCTGAACGAAAACCGCCTTACAGTGATTTTATGCTGCTCGTTGAGGAGAACAACTATCCGATGATAAAAAAGCTGGCTCTTAAAAAAACTTCGGTAGAACGGACAGCTCCTTATCCTGATTTTATTATGAGATGTTATCCGGAACTGAATGACGGATATCCGTATTTGCTGAAGCTTGGAACGCTGGCTGAGGTTGTGCAATCATCACTCTTTGCCGGAGAAAAAAAGGTTATAAATATTTTTGCAGGCGACAGAGAAATTAAATCGGCATATTGTCGTGGGAAAGCAGTGTTTGTTAAGCATTACGTTAAAAGAAATATATAAAATCTGATTTTTATAGGACTAACTCATTTTAAACGAGTTAGTCCTTTTTTTATTTTGCTTGAGCATATTAATAATAGTATATATAAACGCTTATATAACAGTCAAAATGACTAAAAGCAAGTTAACGAATTTGCACAAGTTCACAATTCTCTAAAAAAATATGAGAAAAATACACTTTTATGTTGCAATTATACTTACGATGTGATATAATATTTGTATAAGTTTAACAATCGGCGGTGTGAAATATGTCTGTTTGATACTGCTCGTTGTACTGCCTTGTTCTAAAACAATAATACATGATTTTGATATTTGTAAAAAAATCTTTTTAAATCGCTGAATATTACATACTGTATAAAAGTTAGTGAATATTAATAAAAAA
>CAJKFZ010000052.1 GCA_905199285.1 uncultured Ruminococcus sp. | reverse complement strand
AAACAAGTCCTAAAATTATGATAGGAGTGGTTGAAGCTTGAAGATGATGAAATGTCCTGAGAGGCATTATTATGATTCGGAAAAATATAAAAGTTGTCCATTATGTGCAAAAGCGGAAATGTCTAAGAAAATAAAGGCAGTGAAGGTAAAGCCGAAAACGTCTGTTATCCAAGAGAAAAAGGTTGACGATGTAAAACCCGAGCCTATCGCTGAGGAGAAGAAAATTCTCGAAAAAAAGCCGGAATCGATACCTGTTGCAGAGGTAAAAGCTCTGGAAAAGACTCCTGAGCCGATTCCGGAGGTGAAAATTCCTGAAAAAGCAGATATTGCTGAGGATGATTCAAAAGAGATAGAGGAGCTTCTCAAGGATGAGAACGTTGTTATCGATGATTCTGGAAATATGGCTATAAATAGGAAAACGGGTACTCTTGTTAAATATATCGGAACATCGAGTGCGATTGTTATTCCTGATTGTATAACGACGATTGGCAAGTACGCTTTCAGAGGCAACGAAACTTTAAAAAAGATAGTCATGCCGGACAGTGTGAAGAGAATTGAAAAGTTTGCGTTCTGCCATTGTTTTGCTCTTGAAGAGATAATACTTTCCAGAAATATTGAATCTATAGGCGAAAATGCTTTTCTGAAATGTCAGAGGTTAAAAGATATAAGTTTTCCCGAATCGCTGAAAACTATAGGAAAGGGAGCTTTTGGACGGTGCAATTCTCTTGAAAATATCGTCCTTCCGGCTTATCTTCAGAAAATCAGCGACCTTTGCTTCTTTTCGTGCCGAAGACTCAGAAGAATCGTTATCTCAGGCTCGGTCGAAGTTATTGGAATTGCTGCCTTTTCCGAGTGTTACAGTCTAAAAAAAGTAGTCATTTCAAACTCTGTCACGGTTATTGGAGAGAGTGCGTTTTCATGGTGCAGATCGCTTGAAAGCATAGACATTCCGCATACTGTCAAGACTATTGGAAACTGGGCGTTTTATGGCTGCCAGAACCTTATTGAGCTTAGGATAAGCTATCTTACTAAGGACATCAAGGAGGACGCATTCTGCGGCTGTGAAAGTCTTTACAACATAAATATTGCTGAATTTGATAATCCTGATATTTCGATAGACGGAGTCAAAAAAGGCAGAAAACAGACCATAAAGCTCCTAAAACAGATAAACCGAAAAAAAGCCGAGAATTATGCGAGAGAACACGGCATGAGTACGTTGTTTATTTAAATCTTTTTTCTTGATTTTTCTCTTGACATTGCTGCATAAAGATGATACAATGTAAATGTAATAAATGCCATGACGGAGAGAAGTAGTGCAGAAATTCGTTCCCAGAGAGTGCGTGTAAGGTGAGAGCCGCATATCAGAGTCTGTATGAATAACACTCCAGAGCAGCAAACCGAAAGGAACTTTGTTCCAAGTAGGAGAGACGTTTTCCGCACGTTACAGCGGCTCAGAAGTGATCGCTTTTGCGGTAATTCAGGTGGCACCACGGGTTAGAGTATATGTTCCCGTCCTGTTGATTCAGGACGGGACTTTTTATTTATTTACGAAAGGAAAGATTGCAATGAAGCATACTGATATTAAGAAAATTATTAAATCAAAGGAAGAGTTCATCGGACAGAATGTAACTGTCTGCGGCTGGGTTCGTACTTCCAGAAACTCTAAAAGCGTAGCTTTTGTTGAGCTGAATGACGGTACTTCGCTGAAAAATATTCAGGTAGTTATCGAAAAGGAGTCTGATCCCGATTTCAAAGAGCCTCGTGTAGGAATGTCCGTTAAAGTTACCGGAAATGTCGTTGAGGGAAGAAACAATACAGTCGAGATAAACTGTACTCCCGCTGATATCCAACTTCTTGGAACTTGTCCATCGGACTATCCGCTCCAGAAAAAAGGTCATACGCTCGAATTTCTCCGTTCAATGCCTCATTTAAGAGGAAGAACGAATACTTTCAATGCGGTATGGAGAGTACGTTCGGTACTTGCTGAAGCTATCCACAGGTATTTTCAGGAAAATAACTACGTATATATTAACACTCCGCTCATTACCGGAAGCGACTGCGAGGGTGCAGGAGAAATGTTTCAGGTAACGACAAACGGATACACAACTGAATTCAAGAACGAGGAAGATTACTATGCTAATGATTTCTTCGGCAGAAAAGCCGGACTTTCTGTTTCCGGACAGCTTGAAGGAGAAGTTGCCGCTATGGCAATGGGCAAGATATATACTTTCGGACCGAGTTTCCGTGCCGAGAACAGCAATACTCCGAAGCATCTTGCCGAATTCTGGCATATTGAGCCGGAGGTAGCTTTTGCAGAGCTTGATGACGTTATTGAAATTGCAGAGGAAATGGTTAAATTCGTTATCCGTGAGCTTCTTGAAACCTGTCCTGACGAGATCGCATTTTTTGACGCTCATTTTGAAAAGGGACTCAAAGCTCGTCTCGAGGAGCTTATTTCTCACGATTTCGGCAGAGTTACTTACACAGAGGCTATCAAGCTTCTTCAGGAATCAGGAGAGAATTTCGTTTATCCTGTTGAATGGGGATGCGATTTGCAGACCGAGCATGAACGATATATTTCGGAGAAGGTATTCAAAAAGGCTGTTTTCGTAACCGATTATCCAAAGGAGATAAAGTCCTTCTACATGAAGCAGAATGCCGATGGAAAAACCGTTGCCGCAGTTGATCTGCTCGTTCCCGGAGTAGGAGAAATTATCGGCGGAAGCGAGAGAGAAGCCGACTACGATAAGCTTGTTGCCGCAATGGAGGAAAGAGGAATGAACCTCAGCCTTTACAGCGATTATCTCGATCTGAGAAAGTATGGTTCAGTGCCACACGGCGGTTTCGGACTTGGATTTGAGAGACTTATCATGTATACAACAGGTATGGCAAATATTCGTGACGTTATACTTTATCCGAGAACAGTTGGTTCAATTAGATAAAAGAAAAAAGCACCGCAGACATCATAATATCGGGATTCTTAAGGGGATGTATTCCCCCTTAAACAGAGGGGGTGCGAGGGGAGACAGCGTCTCTCCGAAAAATCAGCGCTTGGTCAAGCGAAGCGATGATAAGCGGACGGTTTCTCTTTGCTTCCTAGTGAGCGCAGAGCGAACCCAAGTAAACTTACGGTTGGATAAGGTAACGTAAGCAATTAAATACACCATCTGTTCGTTGCCGCCTCGCTTTGCTCTCTGCCTTCCTCGTTCCACCCTTGAGATTCCTATTATTAATCGTGCTTCGCACTCGTTTATTTTATATTTTTACTACAGCTAACAGAGAACGTCAATGACGCCGTTCTTTGAATATATTTACAGAAAAGGAATGATTTTATGTCAAGATCGCTGTATATTCCAGAGGGATATAAACCCTCGCTCACTATCAGAGAAACTCAGCACGCTATCAAGTATATCAAGGATATATTCCAGCAGGCTCTCTCTATAGTTCTCACTCTTGATCGTGTTTCTGCTCCGCTTGTCGTGAAAAAGGGAAGCGGTATCAATGACGATCTCAATGGCATTGAACGCAAGGTCGATTTCGATATCAAGGAAATTTCTTGCGATGCCGAGGTAGTTCAGTCGCTCGCAAAGTGGAAGAGAACTGCTCTTCACCGTTACGGTTACGAAGCAGGAGAGGGCATCTACACCGACATGAACGCTATCCGCCGCGATGACGATACCGACAACACTCACTCTATTTTCGTTGACCAATGGGACTGGGAAAAGGTTATTACCCGTGAACAGCGTACACTTGATTACTTGAAAGAAACGGTTAAAAATGTCGTTAAGGCTGTCGTTTACACAAAGAGAAAAGTAAGCCACAGATATCCTGTTCTTGCCGACAAAATTTCGGATGAGGTGTTCTTTGTCACAACTCAGGAACTTGAGGATATGTTCCCGGATAAAACTCCACGTGAGCGTGAACGTCTCATCGTTAAAGAGCATAAAACAGTATTTATCATGCAGATCGGCGGCAAGCTTGCAAGCGGAGAAAAGCATGACGGAAGAGCTCCCGATTACGATGACTGGGCTTTGAACGGAGATATTTTCTTCTGGGATGAGGTTCTTGACAATGCTCTGGAGATATCTTCAATGGGAATCAGAGTTGACGAAACTTCGCTGAAAAATCAGCTTGCTGAATGTGGAGCAGATGACAGAATGCAGTATAAATATCACCAGATGATCGCTGACGGAACACTCCCGCTCACTATCGGCGGAGGAATCGGACAGTCAAGACTTTGTATGCTTCTCCTTGAAAAGGCACATATCGGTGAGGTTCAGTCCTCTATTTGGAGCGATGAAATGATTCAGAAGTGTGCGGAAAACGGTATCACATTACTTTAATTCGATAAATTTATTTGCAGCTCTGTTCAGGAAGTGTTAGCAGCTTCCGGATATGAAATCAAGCTGTAAATTGAAAAAAATTGTTACTGCTCCTATTTTTATGATAGGAGGAAATTAAATGAAATTTTCTAAAATGCACGGAATCGGAAACGATTACATTTATGTAAATTGCTTTGAGGAAAAAGTCGATGAGCCGGAAAAAGTCTCAGTCGTTTTAAGCGATCGTCATAAAGGCATCGGTTCTGACGGACTTGTGCTTATTATGCCGTCGGAAATAGCTGACTTCCGCATGAGGATTTTTAATGCGGACGGTTCTGAAGCTATGATGTGCGGAAATGCAACAAGATGTATCGGAAAATACGTTTACGATATGGGTTTAACTGATAAAACTGAGGTAACTCTTGAAACAAATTCCGGAATCAAGTACCTCAAACTTTTTCTCGGTGACGGCAAAGTCGATATGGTTACGGTCGATATGGGCAAGGCAATTCTTGTTCCGAGGGATATTCCGGTTGACAGCGAGCTCGAAAGCTTTGTGAGCCAGCCCCTTGAAGTCGGCGGAAAGGAATACAAAGTCACCTGCGTTTCAATGGGAAACCCTCATGCGGTTATTTTTACTGAGGGTATAGATTCGCTTGAACTTGAGAAAATAGGTCCACTTTTTGAAAACCATAAGCTTTTTCCAAATCGTATCAATACTGAATTTGTCGAGGTCATCGACAGTCATACGCTCAAAATGAGAGTATGGGAACGTGGAAGCGGTGAGACGTTTGCCTGTGGTACGGGAACTTGTGCAACAGTTGTTGCGGCAGTTCTTAACGGAATTTGTCCGAAAGACGAGGAAGTTCTTGTACATCTTCGTGGAGGAGATCTGCGTATTATCTGGAAAAATGACGGAACTGTGCTCATGACAGGGCCTGCTGAATATGTATTTGAGGGAAATGTTTCTGATGAATTTATCGCTAAAGAAAAGGAGAATGTTGTATGCCGCAGTTAAATGAAAATTTTCTCAAATTAGAAAAAAACTATCTTTTTATAAATATTGCAAAGAAAATTGCCGCTTTTAAAGAGGCAAATCCCGACGCTGATATTATCAGAATGGGAATCGGCGATGTTACGCTTCCGATCGCTCCGGTCGTTATCGAGGCTATGAAAAAGGGCTGCGATGAAATGGGAGTTAAGGAAACTTTTAAAGGCTATGAGGACAGCGGTGCAGGATATGATTTCCTTAGAGAAGCCGTTTCAGGCTATTATAAGAGCTTTGGAGCTGATGTTGCTCCTGATGAGATACGCATAAACGACGGCGCAAAGAGCGACTGCGGAAATATTGTCGATATTTTCGGTGACGATAACGTTATCCTCGTTACCGATCCAGCATATCCGGTTTATGTAGATTCAAATTTAATGAGCGGAAGAAAGATAATTTATGCCGATTCCAATGAGGAAAACGGCTTTGCGGCCATGCCCGATAAGAACGTTCATGCCGATATTATTTACCTCTGCTCGCCGAACAATCCGACAGGCTCAGTTTATACAAAGGCTCAGCTCAAAGAGTGGATAGACTATGCAAAGAAGAACGATGCGGTTATCATTTACGATTCTGCATATGAAGCTTTTATCACCGATCCTGATGTTCCAAGAAGCATTTTCTGTGTTGAGGGAGCAAAGGAGTGCGCTATCGAGATGTGTTCGCTCTCGAAAACTGCCGGATTTACAGGCATGAGATGCGGCTATACTGTGATTCCCGATGCTCTTAAAGTTAAAGCGGGCGATGGTACGGAAATTTCCGTTTCACAGCTCTGGGGCAGACGTCAGGGAAGTAAATTCAACGGCGTTTCATATCCTGTACAGTGTGCAGCCGCAGCTGTTTTCACTGAAGAAGGCTTGAAGCAGATTCATGAAAATATTGCATACTATCAGGAAAATGCCAGAATCATAGCTGACTACATGACTAAGCTCGGAGTTAAATTCACGGGCGGAGTTAATTCCCCTTATATATGGTTCAAGTGCCCCAGAGATATGGGAAGCTGGGAGTTTTTCGATCTTATGCTGGAGAAGATATGTGTTGTCGGAACTCCTGGTGCAGGTTTCGGAAAGAACGGCGAGGGCTGGTTCAGACTTACCGCGTTCGGCGATAGACAGCGTACTATCGAGGCTATGAAGCGATTTGAAAAACTTGTCGGTCAAATGTAAAAATAAATAATTAAATTACAGCAAAAGAGACTGCATTTGCAGTCTCTTTTGACATTATTTGCAATTGCTCAGGGTATTTTTGTACAACAGGTAGAAACGCACAAAAATACTTGCCTTTTTTGTTGCATAATAACATATATATAATATATTTTGGTTTGATTGGTTAGCCGGTAAAAAAGAGGGTTTAAAATGAAAAATAAATTAAAAATGATATCAATACTTGCTGCCGTTGCGCTTTCGCTTTCAGTAGTCTCTTGTGATGAACAAGAAGATTATGAAGAAAGACATGTAGAATATGCCACATTGAAAATTAATACAGAAAATTTACCTGAAGAACAAATAGAAGACGAAATTATTTCTTTGGGTAACAAGAACAGCGGCGTATATTCGATATTTAAGTTGGGTGATGAGGGTACTGCTGAAGTAGCTATAGAATGCGCTGAAACAGAAGGTACAATTAGTTCATCTATATTGGAGAAATATATTTGTATCGATGAAATAGAGCTTGATGATGTGATTTCACTAAATATTAATTATCTTAATGGAAAAATGGAATATGATATAGAAAATCTGAAATCTGAATCTGCTACTGTTACAACTAATTTAGATAATTAATATATACCGTGTCCTTTTCACTTATGGCAGCCTCTAAAAACCTCTTTTGACAAAAATCGGCTATGCACGGCGTTTGCAGCGTCGAGTTCTCTCGGAGGGCGACAGCACGCCTTCGAGTGCTTTCCTTACAATTGCCGTACCTATCTGATTTTTGCTTAACCAAACAGGTTTGAGAGACCGCCATATTATATTGGATTATTTTTCTTTGTTGCATTTCTTGAAAATCTGCATAAGATAATATAAGCAGCAAAAAGATAAATGCCGCTCCGGAGTGACGAAGCGTCCATGAATAGCTTTGAAGTGTTAGTGTTTTTCTGATTGCTGCTTTGAGATAGATTTATCCGGAGTTTATGTAGGCTTGATCAATTTACAAAAGCTCCGGATTTTTCCTTTATTTGGAGTTTATATAATCATTTATTCCGCTGAAAATAGCGAAAGCGACCATGCTTTGATATTCATCCGTAACAAGCAGCGCAGCTTCTTCCGGATTTGACAAAAATCCGCATTCGACCATAACAGTCGGATTTTCACTGTAATAGCAGAGAAAAAGCTCTTTTCCGCACTGCTTTATCTCACGTTTATTATCAGGCTGAATAAACTCTACAAAACGATTCTGAATAGATCTCGCAAGTTCTTCGCTTCCGCTGTTTGAGGACGAATAAAACATTTGCGCTCCGCTGTATTTAGTCTCGTGGAATTGATTCTGATGAATCGAAACGCATACAGCATTGGAATTTTTGTTGAAAAGTGCCAGACGGTTATCCATATCGCTGCTCTTTTGATTTGCAATTCCTTCAATTCCCTTATCATGAATCGAAATATCCTCGTCTCTTGTGACCTCAACCTCGTATCCGCTTATTTCAAGAAGGTCACGAACTTTTAACAGTATGCTTAGGTTTATTCCCTTTTCAGGAATTCCTTCTGCTGTTGTACATCCGCCGTCGAATCCGCCATGTGGCGGGTCAACTTAAACTGGGTCGCATAAATGGCTGTTTATAGGCTCTTAATCTTGAACCATAGCCAGAACATCCCTGCAGGTAAGTTCTGTATGGTCGTAGTCGATATGAAAATAATCAAGAATCACTTTCATATCGTCTTGTGCAGAGAGAAATACATCAATAAGCCTGTTCTTTTTCTCCTCCGTCTGCCATTCTTTGAGTCCCATGTAATAATACATTTTATGATGCTCGTCAATATTGAAAGGGACAATGTTATTTTCAAGACATTGTTTCAGCATGATCAGTCTGCCCGTTCTGCCGTTGCCGTCATAAAACGGATGTATCTTTTCGTATTCTGCATGAAAGCTGACGATATCGTAGAAAGACATTTGTTTTCCGTAATGCCTGTCGAGCAATTTTTTCATCCGATCTGCCACTTCATCGGGAGCAGCCGTTTTGATTTCTCCCACAATATTGGCTTCTGATTTGTAATCGCCTATGACAATAAAATCCTCATCGGCAAGCACTCCGGATTTCAGCATTTTATGAAGACGCTTAATATATTCCTCTGTAAGCGGTTGGGACAAGGTATCCAATACATAGTCAAAGCACCTGAAATGATTGACCGTTTCAATAATATCGTTGACAGGTGTATTTTTTGCATCGATCGTTCTGGTTTCATAAATATAACGCGTCTGGTCATAAGACAGCTTGCTTCCTTCAATGTGATTGGAATTGTATGCAAGATCTATCTGCAATTTATGATAGATACCGCCATGATATCTGGCTCTCTTTTCGCAGAGCAGTTTTTCTGAAAGTATTTTCATAACAGTTCCTTTCTACTCCTGTTTTTGCAGCTGCTTATACAACGCCCTCCACGATCGTCCTGCCGTTCAGTTCTATTGTATGCATACCGCTCTGTTTATTTTTATTGAAGTTAAAGCTGAGCAGGTAGCCCTTATCGATGTGATAATAGTCCAGATATTCGGAGAGCTGCTGCTCGCCCTGTGTGTTGTACTCGTCACCGTGCCAGATCTTCAGCTCGATGATATACTGCTTTCCGAGATAATCCACGATAACATCTGTACGTCTCTGGTCACGGGTCTGAGCCTCGATGTAGTAATTTCCTATGCCGTTTATGATCGGTCTGAGGTACAGCAAAAACAGCTTTCTGCCGTCGTCCTCTTTGAACTTGTCCGGCTGCGAACCGTAGATGTCGTTGAAATGCATGATGAATTTTTCGAGTATCAATTCCATATCCAGCCTGCCGTTTTTGACAAATTGATTCTTGTCGTTAATGCCTTCTGCATAAATCTGATTGTTGGTGATTTCAAGGGAAATGAACCAATCATAAATAATCGTTTCAAAAATTCGATTGGCAATTGCCACACTGCCATTATCATTTTTCACAAAGCCATACATCACAGCTGCACTGATCACTGTATCATAGGCATTATACAGGATTCTTCTTCCTTGCAGAAGTATTGCATACAACATTCCCCTCAGATTTTCATTATCCTCAAGCTTATTAACAAGAGACTCGATCAATGGCATTCTTTCCATCATCAGTTCTTTTGCAGATTCAATAACGGAAATTTCATTCCATTCCCAATTTTTTTCATCCAACTTCTTGCAAATACTGGAAACAAGCACAGGGTATCCCGAAGTATAGTCATAAATAAGCTGTGAAATTGCAGCGATATCCATTCCCGTATGATGATCGTTCTCGTAATCCATGAGCATACCTGCAATATCGTCAGGCGAAAAATTCATATCCACGTCAAAGGAAGATGCGATATTCCAAGGGCTGTTGTGTCTGTGTTCTGTATCGGGACGTATCTTCTGACGAAGATTTCGAATATCATGCACACCTGCAAGAATGACCGATTGAAAAGTAGGGCGTTTGTTTCTTTTCAGATAGTACAGACGGAGCTGTGCCAGAAAATCCAAAAAGACCTGATTATTTGAGGCTTGATCAACCTCGTCGATAAGCAATACAATGGCTTTTTCAGAATCCATACACCATTCGCTGATGCACGCAAAGAGGTCAGCCATAGTAAAATCAACCGAATTTTTAAAATTTTTTATCTCTGTCCGAATTTCGTCGTTCATTGATTTTCTGGCTGCCTGATTCTGCCACAATTCACGGGCAAAAGCCTTTGTAAACATTCCCTCAGTGGCAAACTCAGCGGTACTTAGTCCTTGAAAATCCATGCTGACAACAACATAATCTTCTTCAAGATATTTTTCCAGCGCCATAATAGTGGTAGTTTTGCCATACTGTCTGCCTTTGTTGATGCAGAAATACTGTTCTTTGTCGATCATTTTTTTGATCTCCGCAAGTCTGCTGTCAAGATTTACCATATAATGCTCCTCCGGATAGCAGCAGCCTGTTATATTGAAATAGCGTTCCATATCGTTCACCTCTTTTTTTCTACAATATCCTGTTTTCAAGATAACATTCTTTGATGTAGTCGCGGGACTGATAGTAAAAGTCGGTATTGTAATTTGAAATTGCATCGCTTATCCATGAAGTATATATCATAATGATAGCTTTAGCCGTTATATCTTCCGAAACATCTTCGATAAGTCTCTCATAAACAGCGCCGATAGACCAATAATCAGGGACAGCATATTTGCATTTAGATACATTATCAAAGTCGCCATAAGGTACAGACAACAGCTCGATATATCTATCGGCAACAGCGTCTATCACTTCGCAATGAAGTACATCTGCACTACGGTATATCCTGTCTATGATTTTTTCGCCAAGTATATTAATAAGATCGCTTCTTTTCTGACGGCATTTTCTGCCTATAAATTCGATAAGACTACAGGTATAGAACAAAGCGGGATCATTCTTATTCATGTACTTCATATCCTTTCAGAAATTCAAGTGTTGTAAGAGATCTTGCAGTATGAAAACTGATCTGATGCGTAGGCTTTTTAAACCTTGCAAGTTCCCAGAACGCGGCTCTTGTGATCTTACCGTCAACATAATCCTGCACATAATTGAATATCGTATCGTTCGCCATCGGACCTTCAACAATATCAAAGTCATGCGGCTTTCCAAGACGGCAGTCGGTTATAAAGTCAAGCCAATCTTCTGTCATTTCAGAAAACGTCAAAACTTTAAGGCTATCGTTCTTGTGATAAAGATATTCATTCATTATACCTGTACCTGTAAATCTTACAGCCCACCTTTTTGCCTGTTCTGACATGAGTGTACAATAGAACCCAAAATAAAAATCCTTATTATATTTTGCGATTCTTATTTCGGGATATTTAACAACCTGAGTGCTTCCGTGATATAATGTTTTTTCCATAATCGCTCCTTATCACTAATGTCAAACAACTTTCAGACATTGATTCTTTGTATAAGTATAACACATCTATGCGGAAATTTCAAGTCTATGAGTATAAGATAATGAACAGGCTTTAAAAAAGCGGTACGCCCGATAATAAGCGTACCGCTATAATTTCCAATGTATATGTATCTCCCGTATGCCGTTTTCATCGGTCATACCTATCTCAATATAGTCTATGAATTCGTCGGCGATCATGCGGTCAAGTTTATCAAAGTGAGTATATTTCTCGATGACAGCCCTTTGCCCCTCAGTATTTTTAATGCGTTCACGGCATTTCAATATCTGACTGCTGATTTCTTCTATTCGTTTGGTTATCTCCTGCTCCTCGTCACAAAGACTATTACAGAATAAAGCGAAGTCTTTGTCTGAAATAATTCCGTCAAGCTTATCCTTATACATTTTAACAAGTCTATCTTTTGCGAAAGACTGCTGTTCTGTAAGAACCGCCAGCCTCTTTTCAAGTTCCTTTAGATTCTCGCTATGAATATCAATAAGTCGTAGTTCGTCAGCCTGACAATACTGCTCAACAATGGTATTCAGTTCATTGAGTATCTTTTGCTCAAGAATCAATCCGCTTATACTCGATTTGTTTGGACAATTCATTGCTCCGGTTTTATAAGTCGCGCACTGCAAACCGTAATACTTGATAGTCTTTGCTTTATTATAATAAACATTTCTTTTCATGGGACATCCGCAGAGAGCGCATTTCACCTTACCCGAAAGCGGTGAAAGCTCCTGCGAACGCTTTCCCACTCTTGCATGACTGTTAAGACGCTCCTGTGTTCGTGACCATGTGTCGGTATTGACTATAGCTTCATGAGTATCAGGTATCCGTATCCAATCCTCCTGCTCCACCTTTTTTCGCTTTTTGTTCTTATAGCTTATGTGGTGGGACTTTCCCTGAACGAGAACACCTGTGTACATTTCATTTCTGAGAATTGACGCGATCGTTGATTGTGTCCACAACCCTTTTGCATTGCTTGAATCGGCGTTGCCGTTTACATATTTAGAGCCTTTCTGCCGTTTGTATTCGGCAGGACTGACAATACCGTCATCGTTGAGCTTCTGAACTATACTTCGATATCCCTCACCGCTGACGTACATATCAAATATCCGTCTTACTACGGGAGCAGTTTCCTCATCAACAACAAGATGATGCTTGTCGTTTGGATCGATGCTATATCCGTATGGTGCAAACGAACCGATAAACTGTCCCTGTTCACGCTTATAAGCAAGAGTACGCCGTATTTTGGATGAAATATCCTTGACGTACATTTCGTTATAGGCGCTGGTAAAAAGACGCATTGTGCCGTAGCTTTCGCTGTCGGTATCGGCATTGTCTGCCACGCCGATAAATCTTATTCCCCATTCAAGAAACTTGTCATTGATGTACTGCTCTATTATAACAGTATCTCTCGAAAATCGGGATTGGTCTTTACAGAGAACTATGTTGATTTTTCCTGTTTCACAGTCATGGAGCAGGCGATTGAAATCAGGACGGCTGCGGTCAATGCCGCTGTAGCCGTCGTCGCAATAAATATCATAGATCTCCCAGTCACGTTCTCTGCAATAGTCATGGAGCATAGACTTCTGATTCTGAATACTCTGACTTGCATCAGTTTTCAGCTTGTCCTTATCCTCAATGGACAAACGGCAGTAGATTCCGACTTTCGGCATCGGCAGCATCTCCCTTCATATGGTTTCAGCGAATTATCCTACTTTTCTTATCTGTTGATTCAGCAGCTTCTGGATTTTTTCAGTGACGATTTTCTGCATTGCCTTTGCGTCCTTTGTTCTGAATGTGCTTTTGGTATGTATTGTGTTTTTCATGAAATCGCTCCCTTCATTTGAAGTTTATGCATATGACTGCCTTGTTATGACTTAGGGTGTGCTGACTGTATACCTTAACACAACTGCCATATCAGAAATATATTTTGCAGAACAAACGTCTCGTTGCTATATCTGCATAAAATTATATATTATTTTCAGAGAAGGCTTGAATCAATTATGT